>NZ_JBFTQY010000016.1:0-126221 GCF_056399245.1 Rhizobium sp. 01N447_2 | reverse complement strand
GCGCATTCGGCCCACCAGTGGTGGCCCCCCAAACGATCGAAATCTTGATCAGGCGGGGGCAGGGAATTTGTTGTTTACGCAATTCCAGGCGGAAAGCCGCTACGCGCTTTCCTGGAAGTTGCTCCTAGAAACGCAGCTTGAATTCGGAAGCGTTAAGCGCTGCCGGTTGTTCCGCCATACCTGCCACAACGGGCTTGGCGTCGCCGCCAATGACGGCCGCGGTGGTTGCATTCATGTCGATGCCGTCTACCGGCGCCGCCGCCGGCGCGGCCGCAATCATGGATTCAGGCGTCGCCTTGCTGACGAAAACGACGGGCGAGCCGCCCATCCAGCCTTCGGTGCGATAGATCTTCTTTTCACCGCCGACATCGCGGATTTCACTCGCCTGGAGGACGCCGGGCTTCAGCTCCGGCACCGTATAGTCCTTCTTGGTCAGCTCGGCCTGGAGCGGCGGGCAATGGGCGCAGGTTTCGGTAACGATGCTGCCATCATCGCGCGGCGCAGTCTTGCCGACCACCTCTATCGAGGACGCCATCGCAGAACCTGCCATCAGCAGGATTGCCGCACCGAGGAAAATCTGACGCATCAACGCTACTCCGTCTCATCTTGGGAGCAAATTAGCGCAGCTTTGTTTCTATCCCGTCAGGGGAAAGGGTAAAAATTTAAAGAACGGGCCGGTTTATACTCATTCCGAGCCGGTTTCGCGCTCGATCGCCCGCCAGCCGATGTCACGCCGGCAGAAGCCGTTTTCCCATCTCACCCTGTCGAGCAGCGCGTAGACGCGGTCCTTGGCCTCGGCGACCGTGCCGCCCGACGCGGTAACATTCAGCACGCGGCCGCCGGTCGCAACCAGTGCACCGTCTTTCAGACCCGTGCCGGCATGAAACACCTTCTCGCCCTCGCCTGCATCAGGCAGGGAGAGGATCGGCGTATTCTTCTCGTAGGCGCCGGGATAGCCCTTCGAAGCCATGACCACCGTCAGCGCCGGATCGTCGTTCCATTCGGCGTTGACCTGATCGAGCGTGCCATTGGCGGTGGCAAGCAGCAGCGGCAGGAGATCGCTCTTCAACCGCATCATCATCACCTGGCATTCGGGATCGCCGAAGCGGACATTGTATTCGATCAGCTCCGGCCCCTTCTGGGTGATCATCAGCCCGGCGAAAAAGACGCCGGAGAAAGGATGACCGCTCTCGGCCATGCCGCGCATCGTCGGTTCGATGATCTCTTTCATCGTGCGCTCGACCATCTGGGCGGTCATCACAGGCGCCGGCGAATAGGCGCCCATGCCGCCGGTATTGACGCCGGTATCGCCCTCGCCCACCCGCTTGTGATCCTGGGCGGTTGCGAGCGGTAGCGCATGTTTGCCATCGCAAAGGCAGAAGAAGCTCGCCTCCTCGCCATCGAGATAGGCCTCGACGACGACTTCGGCGCCGGCAGCGCCAAAGGCGCCTTCGAAGCAGTCGTCGACGGCGGCCAAAGCTTCATCGAGCGTCATCGCAACCGTCACGCCCTTGCCGGCGGCAAGGCCGTCGGCCTTGACGACGATCGGCGCGCCCTCGGCGCGGATATAGGCTTTCGCCTTCGGTCCATTGTTGAAGCGCTGGTAGGCGCCTGTCGGAATATCGTAGCGGGCGCAGATATCCTTGGTGAAGCCTTTGGAACCCTCGAGCTGGGCTGCGGCAGCGGAGGGACCGAAAACCGCCAGGCCATCGGCGCGCAGCCGGTCGGCGAGGCCGGCAACCAGCGGCGCCTCCGGGCCGACGACGATGAAATCGATCGCCTTGTCCTTGCAGAAGGTCGCGACCGCTTGGTGATCCTCGATGTCAACGGGCACCAGCACGGCGTGTTCGGCAATGCCGGGATTGCCGGGTGCGGCGTAGAATTCCGTCATCAACGGCGATTGCGCCAGCTTCCAGGCGAGCGCATGCTCGCGTCCGCCCGATCCGATCAACAGAACCTTCATGCGCCACCCTTTCCTGTTTCGTCTGGCGGTTAAGGGCGAAGGACCGAAAGGTCAAGCGGGAAAGCTACCAACCCCCGCCTCCGCCGCCTCCGCCGCCCCCGCCGGACGAGCCGCCGCCGGAAAAACCGGAGGAAGAACTCGATGGCGGCGGCGAGAGAATCGTCGAAGCAATGGTCGAGGCCATGGAAGAGGAAAAGCCGCCGATACGATCGGAGAAGCTGCCACTGTTGAAATTGCCGGCATACCAGGCAGGCGCATAGGCAGCGGCCGCACCGGCGGCAGCTGCCGCAAGCCAGGTTTCGAAAGTGCGCGACCAGGGCTTTTCGACGCCGAGCGCCACCGCATAGGGCAGCAGCGTCTCGAAATGCTGCGGCGACATTTTCGGGGCGCCGGCCGTGTTCATCCGGTCCTTCTCGGCAAGCGTCAGATACTGGCGCAGGCCGTCTATGCCATCCATCATCTTGGCGCCGAGCGGGGTCGGCGCGCCCATGATGAAGAAATAGAGGATGTTCAAAAGCACGATGCCGCCGACGGCAAAGAGCATCGGCGTTTCATGCAGCTCCATCAGCGACGAGGTGAGCGCCATCACCAAGATCGCCAGGATGCTGATGCCGACGAAGGCGCCGATCGCGGCGGAGATGATGGCGATGATCTTGCCGAACAGCGACTTGCCGCGATGCAGCGATCTGACGAGGCCGGCGACGAACACCGCGACGAAGACCGAGATGGCGATTGGAATCAGCATGAGCGCGATCGTGTCGGGCTCCAGCGAACCGAAGACGAACAGTATCACCAGGGCGGCGGCGCTGAGCACGACGCCGCCTGCGGTATAACCGAGGTTGGAATTGTAATATTTGCCGCGGTGTTCCTTCTCGATCGCCGAGCGGAAGGCCTGGCCGACGGACTTCACCCGCTCGCCATTGGCCTTGTCGATCGTCAGCGTCGAGCCGGCGCCGCCGGCAACCTTCAGCAGTTCGATCTCGCCGGCCTGGAATTTCTCCTTGCCGAGCGGCTTGCCGGTGCCTTGGATGACGATCGAATTCTCCAGATCTTCGAGCTTGACGTAACCGCGGACGGCAAGATTGAGCGCGGTGGCGGAAAGCGCCGTCCAGCCCTCGCCAGAGAAACCCTTGTTGTCGATGTAGTTGACCAGCGCCGGCGAGATACCATCAGGCGCGTCCCAGCGCGGCACGACGACGCCGCGGGCAGGATCGCGGCCGACCTTCAGCCAGGAGCGCGTGTAATAGGCGAAAACGAGGATCAGGCCGCCGAAGCCGATGAAATAATTGCGGTTGTCCTTCAGCCACCAGGTGCTTTCCATATCCGCGCTCGGCGGATCGATCGAACCCTTCGGCATGCGGATCGCGAAGGTTAGGCCTTCGTGGGCATCGAGCGGCGCGGTGGTGGAAAAGACCAGGCCAGCGCCGGTTTCGCTGACGCGGGCATTCTTTTCCGTCGCGCCTTGGGGGCCGGTGAAGAAGGTCGTCTCCGCCGCGCCGACGTCAGGCGGCAGCTTCACCGTCGCGGTTGCCAAGCGGATCGGGAAGATCCAGCCATTGCCGGTGACGTTCCAATAGAGTTCGTCATGATCGTCGAAATAGCGGATCTGGCGGTTGGTCCTGTAGGTGAAGACATATCGATGACGGCCCGGCGTCACCGTCACATCGGCAGAACCGGCATAGATGCGGATACCGCCCGATATCGATTCGGTGTGCCAGGGCTCGTTATCGCCATCGCGCTGGACCGACACCACATCGAAATCGACGCTGCGGCGGCGGCCCGCGGCATCGGTGAAATGGAGCGGGAAGTCACGGAAGATGCCGTGGTTGATCTGGTTGTTCTCTGCATTAACAGTGATCGTTTCCGTCACCGTCATTGCACCGCTTTTTTCGAGCGTGATGTCGGAGGCGAAACTGTCGATCACCTCGGCGGCAAAGGCCGCTGGGGCGGCGAGTGTCAACAGCAGTGCAAAGCAAAATCCGAAAAACCGACGCCCCATCCCTGTCTCCCCGCCGGCAGCCTCGGCTGCGTTTCGTCAATCGTTGTCCTGATAGGTCACACCGAGTGCCGCCAGCGTCCGCCAATAGGCGGGGAAGGTCTTGCCGACGCAATCGGGATCGAGAATGGTGATGCCGTCGATCTTCAGCCCGGCGAGCGCGAAACTCATGGCAATGCGATGATCGGCGAAGCTGTCGATCTCCGCCGGCAGACGCTTGCCCGCAAGTGCGGGATCCGACTGCACGATCAGATCGTCGCCCTCTTCGCGGGCAAGCCCTGAAACAATGCGGTTGAGGCCGGTCGAGAGTGCCCGGATGCGATCGCATTCCTTGACGCGCAGATTGGCGATGCCGACGAAGCGAACCGGCGTCTCATTGAAGGCGGCAAGCACGGCAAGGGTTGGAACGGCATCCTGCATCTGCGAGCCATCGATCTCTGCCGGCAGATGCGGAAAACGGGCGATCATGTCGTAGGCGCGCGCATCCGGCTGCGAGAAGGCGTCGGAGGGAACACCGAGATCGATCGCGCCGCCGGTCAGCACTTCGGCGGCCCAGAGATAGGTCGCAGCCGAGGCATCCGGTTCGACGATGAAATCGGCGGCGCGGTAGCCGGTCGGCTCGACGCGCCAGGTGACGGGGCTGGTCTTCTCGACCTTGGCGCCGAAAGCCTTCATCGCCGCCGTGGTCAGATCGATATAGCCGAGCGCACCGATATCCTCGCCGACGAGTTCGATGTCGACCGGCCGGTCGCCGCCGGTCGCCATCATCAGCAGCGCCGAAACATACTGGCTGGACAGGCCGCCATCGATGCGGATGCGGTCGGCCTGGAAGCGGCCGGTGCCCTTGACGGTGACCGGCGGGCAGTCGGTCTCGGCGGTCACGTCGATGCCGAGCGTGCGCATCGCCTCGACCAGCGGGCCGATCGGGCGCTTGCGCATGTGCTCGTCGCCATCGACGATGACGGTGCCGTCGACCAGAGCCGCAGCGGCCGTCAGGAAGCGTGTCGCCGTGCCGGCATTACCGAGGAAGAGCGGCGCCTTCGGCGGCAGCAGCCTGCCGCTGCCGATAACCACGAAGGTGGTATCGTCTGGCTCGTCGATCGAAACACCCATGGCACGCAGCGCTTCGGCCATATAGCGCGTATCGTCGCTCTTCAGCGCCCCGGTCAGCCGGCTCGTGCCCTTCGCAAGGCCGGCGAGCAGAAGCGCGCGATTGGTGATCGACTTGGAGCCCGGCGGCATGGCGCGGCCCGAAAGCGGTTTTCCCGGCGGGATGATCGTGAGTTTGGCTGTGCGTGTCATGCTGTTCTTCCGTCCATAGGCGACCCTAAAGCGCGCCGCGATCTTTCAGATTCGCTTGCCACGCTTTAGGTCTTTGGTTTTGCGCATGTCGTCATCGCAAAACCGCTGCACACTTTTGCGCGACATGCTCAGAGCATGATGCCGAAAAGTGTGCAGCGGTTTTCGGACGACATCATGCTCTAACTCTTTAATTGAGAATAGGATTCAGATTTTAGGCCGACCGGGCCTAAAATCATCCTGTTCTCGCCGGCCGCGATTTGCCCTTGCTCTTAATCGCTTTCTGGCAAAGGCAAAATGCCGGATCGTCAGAATTTCACGGTGGGGACAGCGCGGTCGGCCTCGTTGGTGATTTCGAAATATTCCCGCTTGGAGAATCCGAACTGGCCGGCGACGAGATTGGAGGGGAAGCTTTCGACCTTGACGTTCAGGTCACGGGCCGCACCATTGTAATAACGCCGGGCCATCTGCAGCTCGCCTTCCATGGTCTCCAGCGAAGCCTGCAGCTCGGCAAAATTCTGGTTGGCCTTGAGATCGGGATAGGCCTCGGCGAGCGCGATGACCCGGCCGAGCGCCTGGCCGAGCAGACCTTCCGCCTGCGCCCTGCCCGCAACATCGCCTGATGGAACGGCCTGCGCCTTGTTGCGGAGCTCAACCACCTCTTCGAGCGTGGTCTTTTCATGGGCGGCATAACCCTTGACCGTCTCGATCAGGTTCGGGATCAGGTCGGCACGGCGCTTGAGCTGGACATCGATGCCCGACCAGGCCTCTTCCGCCATCTGCCGCGCGCGAACCAGGCCGTTGTAGACGAAGATGAGATAGAGCGCGATGACAACGATAATAGCGAGTATCACATACATGCAGATGAGCTCCCCCGATTTGATGATCGCACGTTAGTGATTCGGAATAGCAAAGTCATCTTGGCGCAGTCATTCTTCGGCCGATTTCGATGAGACTTTGATAATACCGTCCGTCTGAGAGCCTATCAGCCAATCAGGAGCATAGGCATCCATCTTCTCGCTCTCTCGCCAGAAATTGAAGCGTTCGGTCCAGTAATGCTGGACATCAAGCGCGACGGCGAAAGGCAGGTAGTGCTCGTAACACTCGATCGACATTGCGGGACCATCGATCTCGCCGCGCAAATAGCGGTTCAAAATGAGTATGTTAGTATGTATCCGCCGCTGCTTCGGCGTGGGCATACGCAGCATTGCCAGAACAATGACCATGCCGACAATATTCAACAAAATCGCCACCAGATATGGCCGTTGTTCGCTAATAACCTCAGTCGTGCCAATATAGGAAATCGCAAAAATCACCATCACCGGGAAACCCACAAACAGACTAACCGCCCGCTTGAACCGCTCGAAGCCGTCGGTTGGCACGGGAAACTGCTCTGGGTGCCGGACCATCATTAGAACCAGGAAAAGGATCAACAATATCCCGCAGATGGCCGCAGAAAAGATCAAAAGGCCCGAAAAACAAGCGACGGCAATGCCAAGAGCCAGAATTGAGACTACGGCCGCCAAGCTCCACCGATCTATGCCTCTAACCTTCTGATATTCCTCAGTAACTGTTCTGTGTAGTTGATCTCTCACATCAGGCCGGGCATTTTTAACTCTGCGCCGATCACCGACAGACCGCTCCTTCCCAATGCGCCCGAATACCAACCGCGTCGCAGCCGGAAGGCCATACCATTTGCCGCGACCCGCCTTGCCCCTCCTGCGCTCGTGCTTTGACAATAAGTCCGAGGCATCCGCATTTTCATCCAGGCTGGAAATGCGAAGCGTTCGCTTCACTGCGAGATGGCAGACAGACGCCATGAAGGCCGCTTTTGCCGCGTCTGCCTTCCAGTTCTGGAACAGATAGGCTGCCAGAGCCGGAGATATGCTCTCCGTCATTTTGACGTCGACAACTATCAATGGTGCAGGCAAAAGCCACGAAGGTCGAAATTTGAGGATAACAACCAGACCGACGATCAGCGGCCCTAAAATGCTCAGGAATGGGAGAAAGTGATCCGAGAACCACCACCGCATCCGCCAGTCGCTCGTTCCACCCAGAAAAGTCCCTCCGGGATATTCGATCTCGATGTCCTGCAGAACCCGATCCCTCTTGCCTGCCGCAATAGACACCACAAACTCATCCGGTGCCTTCTGTATGATCTCATAGGCCGCCGGATCATCGCGCGAAGGGCGCAGCGCACCGCCGGGCGGCACCCCTAGAGTAAGCGTTTTTTTTGCGCCCTGGTCATGGACACGGCCCATATAGGCCGGCAGGAAAAGAACCTGGCGATCGCCTTCCTGACGGACCAGACGGCCGAGCCGGTAAGCGATCTGGATCTTTGTGACGCCCATGAACAGATCCGCAGGGCAGCGTTTGCAGTGCTCCTTACCGATATAGATCGAATAGCCCGGCACGTTGTTTTCTTTGAAATAATATTCGTCGGATCCGTCACGCCGGGCTGCGACCAGAGCGAAATCCCGCCAGTGAACTCCGCCTGACGCATCGGTGAAACGTTGAGGGATATCAACGTAAAAGCCGCCGTAGTTTTCCATCTTATTGACGGAGATATCGAAGCTTTCCGACACCAGGGCAGTACCGTCGAGGGAGACGTCGATCGTGCTTTTTGCCGACCGGACGGTGAACTCTTTGTCAAAATCGCTGCACGAGGTCAGCAAGACAAGAATTGCACATGACATCAGCCATGAGAAAATTCGCGGCATCCTGCCTGCGCAATTTTCAAATGAGATTTTAAAATAAAGAATATCGCTCTTCAAAAGAGATACCGAAGCTATACCTGACCGCAACACCCAATAAGACAATGTGGGGGCGGTTCACGCAATACAAAAGAAGCATAGCTCCAGAAGCGACGGAATTTTCTCGAGACGGCTCTTAAGCCGCCTCTTTCGACAGGTTGACGCCGCCCGCGTCAGTCAGCAGGAAGGCTTCGCCGCAGGCTTTGGCAAGGGTGCGCACGCGCAGGATATAGCTCTGGCGCTCGGTGACCGAGATGACGCCACGGGCATCGAGCAGGTTGAAGACGTGGCTTGCCTTGATGCACTGGTCATAGGCCGGGAAGACGCATTTGTGCAGGCGCTGGTTGGCGTTGTCGCCGGGGGCACCGGCATCGAGCAGCGCCCGGCATTCCTTCTCGGCATCGACGAAGTGGCGATGCAGCATCTCGGTATTGGCGAATTCGAAATTATGGCGCGAATATTCCTGCTCGGCCTGCAGGAAGACGTCGCCATAGCTGATCTTCTCGTCGCCGTCGCGGCCGTTGAAGTTCAGGTCATAGACATTGTCGACGCCCTGGACATACATGGCGAGGCGTTCGAGACCATAGGTCAGTTCGCCGGCGACCGGTGAGCATTCGATACCGCAGACCTGCTGGAAATAGGTGAACTGCGAGACTTCCATGCCGTCGCACCAGCATTCCCAGCCGAGGCCCCAGGCGCCGAGCGTCGGGCTTTCCCAGTCGTCCTCGACGAAGCGGATATCATGCAGCAGCGGATCGAGACCGATCGCCGCCAGCGAGCCGAGATAAAGCTCCTGCAGGTTTGGCGGGTTCGGCTTCAGGATGACCTGGTATTGGTAATAATGCTGCAGCCGGTTCGGGTTCTCACCATAGCGACCGTCGGACGGCCGGCGGGACGGTTGGACGTAAGCAGCCTTCCACGGTTTGGGGCCGAGGGCGCGCAGCGTGGTGGCCGGGTGGAAGGTGCCGGCGCCGACTTCCATGTCGTAGGGCTGCAGCACCGCGCAACCCTTGTCCGCCCAGTAGTTATGCAGGGTCAGGATCAGCGCCTGGAAGGAGCGCTTCGGGTTCATATGGTCTGGGATAGCTGACATCGAACGGCACCGATTGCATGGGATTTATCGGCGCGACAGGTGCCATGGAGGGCGGCAGGGGTCAAGACTTTTGCAGCGGCGGAGAAGCGTCGAATGCCGATATGGAAGAGGAATTCCGCCGTCCTCTCTGCATTTCGTTGGGCGCGCCGCATATCCCTTCTCCCCGGCGGGGAGAAGATGCCCATCAGGGCAGATGAGGGGGTGAGCGGCAAAGCCGCGAATGCACTGAGCGCAAGCGAAGGGCAATGAATGGCGTGCCGTGCGGCCCCCTCATCCGCCCTACGGGCACCTTCTCCCCGAAGGGAGAAGGGACACGCCTCTTATTCGCCCTCGCGCTTCAGCCGGTATTCTCCGGTCGCCGGGTCCTTGACCAGCGTGCCGATCGCGCCGGTCTGGCGCTCCTTTTCAGCACGGCGCGACTTTTCGGCGAGCTTGCGGGCGTCAGAGACGAAGCGGCGGTAAAGCCACCAGGCTGAGAAGACCAGGATCAGAATGGTAATTAACTGCGGCATGCCCCTCTCTTGCTCCCTTCAAAGCCCGAAACGGCTCCACAATGCTCTCTCTTCCGCCGCTTCGACAAGCCCTGTCGCGAGACCGGATGCAGCGCCCTCGAGCGAAACCGGCGACACGCCTGGAATCCGGCGGCCGAACAGGCCTCGGCCGGCGGTGACGAGCTCCAGCTTGGTCTTCTGGCCGTAGCGCCTCTTCAATTCCTGGCGCATGTCGCCGAGGCCATCGATGAGGCCGAGCTCGAGGCCGCGCGTACCGCTCCAGAACAGGCCGGAAAAGACCGTCGCATCATCCCTCAGCTTGCCGGCGCGACGCTCGCGCACCATCGAGATGAAGACTTGGTGGATTTCGAGCTGCAGGCTCTTCAGGTACTCGATATCCTTTTCCTTTTCCGGCTGGAAAGGATCGAGGATCACCTTGTTTTCGCCCGCCGTATAGACGCGGCGTTCGACGCCGATCTTCTTCAAGAGTTCGGGAAAGCCGAAACCGCCGGAGACGACACCGATCGAACCGACGATGGAGGTGGCATCGGCAATGATCTCGTCCCCGGCAAGCGCGATCATGTAGCCGCCGGAGGCGGCGACGTCCTCGACGAAGACCAGAACCTTCTTCTGCTTCTCGCGGGCGAGCTCGCGAATGCGGGTGAAGATCAGGCGCGACTGGACGGGCGAGCCGCCCGGCGAATTGATGGAGATGGCGACTGCCGGCGCGTCCTTCATGGCGAAGGCCTTTTCCAGAACCGGAGAGACATTGGCCAGATTGAGGGTCGGCCGGAACTGGCCGCCGCCGCTGATGATCGCCCCCTGCAGCCGGACGACGGGGATGGTGATGCCGTCCTTGCGGAACCGTCTCGGCATCAGTTTTCTCAAGAATCCGGCCATTTTCCATCCTTCGCTTCGGGTCGCAGGATCGCAGTTTGCGATCGGCATCCATGTATGCGCTGGAACGGCAAACGCAATGGCCGCGTTCTTGAAAACATCGGGCCTGAAAACATCAGGTTTGATTTTGTTGTTGCGAATGACTTGCATTATCATTCTAATCCGTCATATTGCGCTGACGATAAAACAGGTGAAAATCGCATGGACGTCCTCAATCCGAATGCAAAGAGCGGCTGGCGGCACGAACGCGGAGAGGGATCGCTTTCCGATGTCTACCGCACCGTCGGAACCGGGCGGCACAGCTCGAAATGGCGAAGGGCGGCAGCCTTCGCCGGGCCGGGCTACATGGTCGCGGTCGGTTACATGGACCCCGGCAACTGGGCGACATCGCTCGCCGGCGGCTCGAAATTCGGATACGCGCTGCTCACCGTCGCGCTGCTTTCCAACCTGATGGCGATCGTGCTGCAAGCGCTCTGTGCGCGTCTGGCGATCGCTTCCGGGCGCGATCTTGCGCAGGCCTGCCGCGACGCTTTTCCGAGATATGTCTCGGTGCCGCTCTGGGCCTTTGCGGAAATCGCCATCATCGCCACCGATATCGCCGAGGTGATCGGCACGGCGATCGGCCTCAACCTGTTGATGGGTATCCCGCTCGAACTCGGCGTGCTGATCACCGCGCTCGATGTCTTCGTGATCCTCTTCCTGCAAAAGCTCGGCTTCCGCTGGGTGGAGGCCTTCATCATCGCGATGCTCGGCGTCATCGCGGTCTGTTTCGGCGTGCAGATCCTGCTTGCCGACCCGCAATGGGGCGCCGTCCTCACCGGCTTCTTCCCGACCACCGAGATCGTCACAAATCCGGAGATGCTCTATCTGGCGCTCGGCATTCTCGGCGCGACCGTCATGCCGCACAATCTCTATCTTCACTCCGGCATCGTGCAGACGCGGGCCTACGGCCATACCGTTCCCGAGAAGAGGGAGGCGCTGACCTTTGCGACGATCGATTCCACGGTGGCGCTGTGTTTCGCGCTGCTGATCAACGCCTCGATCCTGATCCTTGCGGCGGCCGCTTTCAATGCGCACGGCAAGACCGACGTCGTCGAACTCGGCGAGGCCCATTCACTGCTATCGCCGCTGCTCGGCCTCGCCATCGCGCCAACGCTCTTCGGCATCGCGCTTCTCTGCTGCGGCCTCAACTCGACGGTGACGGCAACGCTTGCCGGCCAGATCGTCATGGAAGGCTTCCTCAAGATCCGGCTGAAGCCGTGGGTACGCCGGCTGATCACCCGCGCCATCGCCATCGTGCCGGCGGCGATCGTCACCATCTGGTACGGCGATCAGGGCACGGCACAGCTGCTGATCCTGACACAGGTGGTGCTCAGCCTGCAGCTTTCCTTCGCCGTCTTCCCGCTTGTCATGTTCACCGCCAGCAAGGCCAAGATGGGCGAACTGGTGGCGCCCCGCTGGCTGAGCGGCATCGCCTATCTGATCGCGGTCGTCATCGCCGGGCTGAACGTCAAGCTGCTCTTCGACTTCGTCACCGGCTGAAGCAATTCCAGGAAAAGTGTGAAGCGGTTTTCCGTCCGGAATTGCGGGAGACCCTAAAGTCTCATATAGGCCGCCCGGCCATTGTTGAAATCATCGACGAGAGGGGAGAACTTGTGGCTCCCCTCTTCGTGCATGACGAGAGGCGCGCGCAGCGACAGCCGCGCCCGCGATCCCTTGATACCAGTCACCAGGATACGGACGGCGTTTTCACCCGGACGCGGGTGGATGGCCGTGATCTCGATGCCGCCGAAACGCCGGCCGCAGGCGGCAACGATCTCGGCGATCGACTGTGGCCTGGCGATCAGCGACATTTGCCCGCCTGGGATCATGATGGCGCCGGCGGTGCGTATCCAGCTTTCGAACAGGCCGTCGGTCATCGCATGGGCTTCTGCCTTCAGCGCATCCGGCGTGCGCCGGTCGCCGGCGTCGTTGAAGGGCGGGTTCATGATGACGTGGTGGAAGCTCTCATCGGTGAGCCCCGCATCGTTGCGCGCCTTGGCGGTCAGCGTCACATCGGCCTCGACGACGCTGACGCGGCCCGCGACATGGGCATTGTCGGGCAAGAGGATGCTGCGGCGGGCGTAATCGGCCATCTCGGCCGAACGCTCGAACAGCACCACTTGCGTATTGGCAAGCCGCGAGGCGACGGCAAGGCCGGCGGCACCGGCGCCGGCGCCGAGATCGGCAACCCTGACCGGGCGATCGTCGGCGACCAGGGCCGCAAGCAGCATGGCATCCATGCCGGAGCGATGGCCCCTGCCCTTCGGCTGCATCACATGGAAGGCGCCGCGATGAAAGGCATCGATGGTGTCAGTGGTTTCCCCGGTCATCGGAGCTCACTTCCGCTCGCGCAACTCGCCACCGAGACCGGCATCGATGAGGATGCGGCGCGCCTGATCGGCCATCTCCTCATCCACCAGCAGGCGGCGCGACAGCATGCCGAGCGAGCCTTCCAGCACGCTCATGCCCTGATCGGCGATGAAGCAGTGAATTCCCGCATCCTTCATCAAACTCTCGGCATAGGAGAGAAGAACGGGGTCGTTGGCGCGGATAAGCTCATGCATTTGCCGTCGTTTTCCTTCCAATTTCGCTCAGCGCGACAATTCACCCCTTGCCGCGTCCATCGCCCCTTTCTATTGTCAGGTGCAAAGAATGAACAGGAGTCCGGGTCGTTGGGCGTGGTCATACCGCTTGAAGAAAGCAAAAACAAACTGGCATCCATCAAGCCATTGGTCGATCTCACCAGGGCGGACATGGAGCGAGTGAACCAGCTCATTCTGTCCAAGGCCGGCTCCGACGTGCAGATGATCCCCGAAGTGGCGAACCATCTGATCTCATCGGGCGGCAAGCGGCTGCGGCCGATGCTGACTCTGGCTTCCGCCTCGCTGTTCGACTACAGGGGCGAAAACCACGTCAAACTCGCCACGTCAGTCGAGTTCATGCACACGGCGACGCTGCTGCATGACGACGTCGTCGACGAGAGCGATCTTCGCCGCGGCAAATCGACGGCGCGGATGATCTGGGGCAACCAGGCAAGTGTGCTGGTCGGCGACTTCCTGCTCGGCCAGGCGTTCCGCATGATGGTCGATGTCGGCTCGCTCGATGCGCTCGACGTCTTGTCTTCCGCCGCCTGCGTGATCGCGGAAGGCGAAGTGCTGCAGCTTTCCGTCGCCAAGAACATGGAGACGACAGAGGACGATTATCTCTCCGTCATTCGCGCCAAGACGGCGGCCCTCTTTGCCGCTGCCGCCGAAGTCGGGCCGATCGTCGCCGAGGTCGGCCGGTCCGGCCGCAATGCGTTGAAATCCTACGGCATGAATCTGGGGCTCGCCTTCCAGCTCGTCGACGACGCGCTTGATTACGGCGGCAAGGCGGCCGATCTCGGCAAGAATGTCGGCGACGATTTCCGCGAAGGCAAGATCACCCTGCCCGTCATTCTGGCCTATCGCCGCGGCACCGAGGACGAGCGCGCCTTCTGGCGCGATGCGATCGAAGCCGGCAACAGCACCGACGCCAACCTCGAAAAAGCGCTGGGGCTGATCACCAAATATGGCACGCTCAGCGACACGATCGGCCGCGCGATCCATTACGGAACGATCGCACGGGACGCGCTTGCGCCCCTTCCCGATACGGTCTGGAAATCCGCCCTGATGGAAGTGATCGACTTCTGCATCGAGCGCGTCAATTGATCAAACGTCCTTGATCGCAGGCTGATTTTCTTGCAGCGCCGCTTCAAAAAAGCCATCCTGTTGTGAATCAGTGATCGCAACTGGTTTTGCGACCGGCACCATTTGTCGGGACGCTGTCGAAGAAAGGTTTCCTAATGCGGCAGAGACTTGCCATCCGTCTTCTTACGAGCGCAGCGCTTGCAGCTGTCCTTTCGCTGGGCGGTGTCGGCGGCGTGAACGCCGAGGATGCGGCCAAGGCAGACGATGCCGGCACGGCCGCTCACTTTGATGCGGACAGCGTGACCACTTTCTCCGGCGCCTTCCTTGCGGCGCGCACCGCCGATGTCGACCATGACTACGAAACGGCGATCGAACTCTACAAGAAGGCGCTGCAGATCGAGCCCGGCAATCCCGAGATTCGCCAGCGGCTGATGATCTCTCTGCTGCTCAATGGCGACATCAAGGAGGGCGTCAAATACGCAAACGACCTCAAGGGCGATCCTTCCGTCGAGCGCATCACCACGATCGTGCGCGGCATGGATGCCGTGCGCCGCGACGACTACAAGACCGCCGAGTCCATCCTGAAATATAAGGGGCCGAACGATCTCGACCGGATGATGAACGACCTGCTGCTCGCCTGGGCCCGCGTCGGCGCCGGCCGCGGCAAGGACGCGCTATCCATGGTCGAGAAGATGAAGGGGCCGGACTGGTTCCGCATCTTCCAGAATTATAATGCCGGCGCGATCGCCATCGTCGCCGGCGACGTGAAATCCGCCCGCCAGCATCTGAACGATGCCGTGCTCGACAAGGAAGGCGGCGCGACGGCGCCGGATACCTTCATGCGCGCGGTGATGGCGCTTGCCCGCCTCGAAGCAACACAAGGCAACAAGCAGAAGGCGCTCGACGCCGTTTCCGTCGGCGACAACCTGCTGCCGAACTACGCGCCGCTGAACGCGCTGCGCGACAGCATCGAAAAGAACGAGAAGCAGGAACAGCAGGTCAAGACGGCCGAAGAAGGGGCTGCCGGCGTGCTCTTCTCCGTCGGCGGCGCGCTGAACCGCGACGGCGCCGAAGACATCGTCTCACTGTACCTGCAGACGGCCAATGCGCTCGATCCGAACAGCGCCGATACGCTGGTGCTGCTCGGCGGCATCGCCGAGAAGCAGAACCAGATGGACCGCGCCATCGCGCTCTACAAGAAGGTGCCGGAGAATTCGCCGATGCGGCGCATCTCCGAGCTGCAGCTCGGCCTTGCCCTTGCCCAGGGCGGCAAGGTGGACGAGGCGCGCAAGCACCTGCAGGCGCTGATCGCCTCCGACCCGAAGGACATCCGCAGTTACCTCGCCTATGGCAGCGTGCTCTCCGACGCCAAGGACTACGCGGCGATGGCCACCAATTACGACAAGGCCGTCGACGCGATCGGCCCCCTTCCCGGCCGCTCCAACTGGAGCGTCTTCTTCCAGCGCGGCATTGCCTATGAGCGGCTGAAGAAGTGGGACCAGGCGGAGCCGAACTTCCGCAAGGCGCTGGAGCTCAATCCCGACCAGCCGCAGGTGCTGAATTATCTCGGCTATTCCTGGATCGACATGAACCGGAACCTCGACGAAGGTCTCGGCATGATCAAGAAGGCCGTCGACCTTCGCCCTGACGACGGCTACATCATCGATTCGCTCGGCTGGGCCTATTTCCGCCTCAACCGCTTCGACGATGCCGTCGACGAGCTGGAGCGGGCCGCACAGATCAAGGCCGGCGACGCGACGATCAACGACCATCTCGGCGACGCCTACTGGCGCGTCGGGCGCAAGCTCGAGGCCGTCTACCAGTGGAACCGGGCGCTCAGCTCCGAGCCCGAAGCTGCCGAGATCCCGAAGATCAAGGACAAGGTCACCAACGGACTGCCCCCCGCCAGCGACGATGCCAAGGCGGCCGACAAGAAGCAGCCGGATCCGGCACCCGTCATTCCGCCGCCGGTCGACAAGAAATCCTGACGGGCGGGAGGCATGTCTGAAATAGACTTGGCCGGATACAGGTCAAAGAAATAGAGCATGATGTCGTCCGAAAACCGCTCACACTTTTCGGCATCATGCTCCAGCATCACCGAGGAAGCTCGCGCGAAGATCAACCTGGCCCTGCATGTGACGGGCCAGCGGCCGGATGGCTATCATCTGCTCGATATGCTGGTGACCTTCGCAGATCACGGCGACCGGCTGGAGTTCATGCCGTCGCCGACCGATGAGTTCACCCTGTCGGGCCGTTTTGGCGGAACACTTGCCGGCGACAGCGGCACCAACCTGGTGCTGAAGGCCCGCGACCTCCTGCGCACGGCGATCGGTCCCCTCGCCTTCCCCGTCCGCATCCATTTGGAAAAGAACCTGCCTGTTGCCTCCGGCATCGGCGGCGGCTCGGCCGATGCGGCTGCGACGCTGCGCGGGCTGATGCGGCTCTGGGGCGCGACGTTGCCCGAGGAGGCGCTCGCAGCTGTCGCCCTGAAGCTCGGCGCCGACGTGCCGATGTGCCTGGAGAGCCGGCCGCTGATTGCCCGCGGCATCGGCGAAGAGCTCGAACCCGTGCCGGAGCTGCCGGCCTTTGCCATGGTGCTCGCCAATCCGCTGAAGGGCGTCTCGACGCCCGAGGTTTTCCGCCGGCTGGCGGAGAAAAACAATCCGGCTCTGCGCCTGGCACCGAGCCGGCCTCAGACTGCCGACTGGCTCGCGGCAATTGCTGCTGCTCGCAACGACCTGGAGCCGCCGGCGCGCGAACTCGTGCCCGAGATCACGGCGATCGCGGCAATGCTGCAAGCGAACGGCGCGCTTCTGACCCGCATGTCCGGTTCCGGCGCCACCTGTTTTGGCATATTTGCGAGCATGACCGCCGCCGAAGATGCGGCGGCAGCTCTTCACGACGCGCGCCCTGACTGGTATTTCCAGGCGACGGAAACGGTATCGGGAGGCGCATGATGGCAGGTCTGGACGAAAAACGGCCCTTCATCGCGGTCGGCATTGCGGTTCTGACTGTCTCGGATACCCGCACACCGGAGACGGACAAGTCAGGCGACACGCTGGCGGCGCGGATCACGGAGGCAGGCCACAAGCTGGTCGACCGGGGAATCGTGCCCGATGATCGTGCGGCGATTGCCGCGCGGGTGAAGGCCTGGACTGAGAACGAAGACATAGACGTCGTCATCACCACTGGCGGCACCGGCTTTACCGGCCGCGACGTGACGCCCGAGGCGCTGGAACCTTTGTTCGAAAAGCGGATGGACGGCTTTTCCGCCATCTTCCACCGGATCTCCTACGAGAAGATCGGCACGGCGACGATCCAGTCGCGCGCCACGGCAGGCGTTGCCAACGCCACCTTCATCTTCGTGCTGCCGGGTTCGCCCGGCGCCTGCCGGGATGCCTGGGACGGCATTCTGAAAGGACAGCTCGACTATCGCAGCGCGCCGTGCAATTTCGTCGAGATCATGCCGCGTCTGGACGAGCACCTGAAACGCGGCGCGACGAAGTAAACCCATTTGCGATTGCTCTATGTCGCAAGGCCCGGCAGGATGGGCATCGTGTCCCAGCTGTCACCCGACAGCAGGACGCAGCTTATCCCGTGAACATCCGTGACGATGAGTGTCCAGGTGCCGCTTTCGGCGGCATAGACCTCGAGAATGGCGTTCTGGTTGATCAGTCCGACTGCCGTGAGCTTTTCGGCGAAGTTCTTGTCCAGGAAATTGACGATTTCGGGTCGGCCTGCGCAACTGCGCATCATCTGCGATGCTGCCGAATGCGGATGCGCGATCACCAATGTCGGCAATATGACGGCGATGAGGCCGTAGACCATACTGCGTACCATGACGCACCTCCTTTCGCCGGGACCCCGGCAGAAGAGGAGATTTTCGCTGACCTGTTCTGCCGTTCACCGGCATTCCATGGCCATTCCGTTGCGAAGCGAGGCGCTTCGACGGCGCCATGTTTGAATTATAGCGCAAAATCCTATTGGGCGCCATCTTTTGCGCGAACTATGGAGAGGGTCGCGACACCTACCGCGCAGCGCGGGCGACCCAGGAGGGAATGAGTTCACTCGCCAACCGGCGCGGCTTCTGGCCCTTGACGAATTCGGTCAGCTGCATGCCGCTTTTGGCGATGGCGAGTGCCTGCTTCTTCGGCAGGAGAAAGCCGAGTTCCAGCGGCGGCACGGCCCGGCCGACACGCTGGAAGAACGGGCGCCGGTAGCCACGCGATGCGGTGAAGCGCGCCGGCAGTTTGTTCAGCGCCACATATTCGGCGACCTCATCGATCCAGCCGGCCTGGGGTCTTGCACCCGGCTCGACGAAAAGCAACCATTCGCCGCGGGCGGCGCGGACGATGTCCTTGATATCCCATTGCGAATGGAAGCGGCAGCCGGCGGCGTCGGCGACCCGCGAGGTGCCGTCGCGCGAGCCGTGATCGAGCACGACCACATCGCTCACCAGCCCCTCCACTGCGCCTGCCACCAGTACCGATAAAGTCTGTGCCAGCTCAGATTCCTGATCCTGACATTCGAGAACAACCGTCAACATTGACTATTTATAATGCGCCGCACAAATTTTTGCCAGCACCGTTTTCCTCATTTTGTTCTTGCCTTGTTCTCATTTTGCGGATAGGAATTTAATCAGCAAAACGGGCGGGAGCGATGGCTTTCCGCCGCGGGAGAATCCGATGAGAGAGCAGTCCCTGGCAGGGCAGGCCGCATTCGCGCCTGCCAATACGGCAGATATTGCCGATGCGATGATCGTTTCCTCCGGTCTGAGAGTCGAGGTCGATCGGCGGCGCGGGCGTGGGGCGGGACTGAACCCGACAGGGCGGTTCGAGGCGCTGCAGCGGGAGACCGTCGACGATGGCTGGCAGACGTGGGAAGAACTGCCGCCGTTCAAGACGGAAGTGCAGGTCGAGAAACCGCGCACGGCAATCACCCGCAACGAATCGCCGGACATTCCCTTCGATCGTTCGATCAATCCCTATCGCGGCTGCGAGCACGGCTGCATCTATTGCTTCGCCCGGCCGACGCACGCCTATATGGGGCTTTCTGCAGGGCTCGATTTCGAGACGAAGCTGTTTGCCAAGCCCGATGCGGCAAAACTCCTGGAGCGGGAACTCGCCAAACCCGGCTACAAGGTGCGGGTGATCGCGATCGGCACCAATACAGATCCCTATCAGCCGATCGAGAAGGAATGGCGCATCATGCGCGGCATTCTCGAGGTGTTGAACAAGGCGAACCATCCGGTGTCGATCGTCACCAAGTCGGCGATGATCCTGCGTGATCTCGACATTCTGCAGGAGATGGCAGCTAAGAACCTGCTGCGCGTCGGCATCTCGGTGACCACGCTGGATCGCAAGCTTGCCCGGACGATGGAGCCACGTGCCGCCACGCCGCCGCGGCGGCTGGAGACAATCCACACGCTTGCCGAAGCAGGCATCCAGACGGCTGTGCTGGCCGCCCCGCTCATCCCGGCACTGAACGATCATGAGCTGGAGCGTATTCTCGAATCGGCGAAGGCGGCCGGTGCTGCCGAGGCGAGCTATGTCATCCTCAGGCTGCCGCTCGAGGTCAGCCCACTGTTTCGCGACTGGCTGCTGCAGCATTACCCCGATCGTTACCGGCATGTGATGTCGCTGGTGCGCTCGATGCGCGGTGGCAAGGATTATGATGCCGAATTCGGCAAGCGCATGAAGGGCGCCGGCCCCTATGCCTGGCAGATCGCCCGGCGCTTTGAAATGGCAGCCCGACGTTTCAGCCTGACACGACGCAGCATGCCGCTGCGCGACGATCTGTTCGTACCGCCCGATGGCAGCGGCGTGCAGCTGTCGTTGCTCTAACCTTTTGTTTTTACGCAATTCAGGCAAAATCGCTTCGCGCTTTGCCTGGGAAAAGCCGCTTCACACTTTTCCTGGAATTGCTTCCAACCTTTTACGCAATTTCGGACGGAAAACCGCGCCGCACTTTTCCTGGAATTGCTTCTAGCTTGCGCATCGGCTCTCGAGAAAACCGCCCTGTTTTCGCGCCCGAGCGCAATTCCCGCGGATGGCCCTGACCGCCACCATCCGCCGGAGCGTCCCCGGCCGCCGCCCTGATCCGGGGACTTGCGGGCAATCGGGTTGGCGTGCGAGGTTCAGCCGCATGAAACCTCGCACGCCACCCGATTCTCCCCTGCTTTTCGACACGGTTCCGCTCGTGCCGGATTTCCGACTGGAACTCAAAGCCCGCAAGGCCGGCCACTGGCCGGTCGCGGGTGCCGACGAGGCAGGCCGCGGGCCGCTGGCGGGACCCGTCGTGGCTGCTGCCGTCATCCTTGATCCCCGGCGCATCCCTGAGGGTCTCAACGATTCCAAGCAGCTTTCGGCGCAACGGCGCGAGGAACTGTTCGTGCAGATTCTGGCGACTGCGACCGTCTCCATCGCCTCCTCCAGTTCGACGCGTATCGACGAGACGGATATCCGCAAGGCAAGCCTCGACGCCATGCGGCGCGCCATCTGCAGCCTCGCCATTCCGGCAAGCTACGTGCTGACCGACGGGCTCGACGTGCCGCCCGGCCTCGATTGCCCCGGACAGGCCGTGGTCAAGGGCGATGCCCGCTCGGTCTCGATCGCCGCCGCTTCGATTGTCGCCAAGGTGACGCGTGACCGGATGATGGCGCGAGCACATAGCGTGTTTCCGGATTACGGTTTTGCCGCGCATGTGGGCTATGGCACGGCGCAGCACCGCGCCGGCATCGAGAAGCACGGCCCCTGCTCCCTGCACCGGATGAGCTTCAGGCCGTTGCGCAAGACCGAGAACGGTCCTGAGACGGACGAGTTGCTTTCCGAATAGGTCAACTTCAAGAAGAATGAGAAGGCCAGAACACGCGCTATAAAAGGCGCGTGAGGAACGGAGAGGTTGCTGCATGCCCTCTTCTCCCCTCGGGGAGAAGGTGCCGGCAGGCGGATGAGGGGGCCGCGCGGCACATCCTTCACATAAAACTATTCCGGCACGCCGACGGTAACGCCGTTCCCCAGCGCCCTGAATGCGGTCCAGACGATGTCATCGCAGCCGAAACCTGCATGGACGCTATTGGGGAAGACCGGCTTCGCCGGCTCCCTCATCCGCCCTACGGGCACCTTCTCCCCGCTGGGGGGAATCGAGACGTTGCGGCATGCCCTTCGCCTTTGCTTACGACGGTCCAAAGGACGGCACGAGACACGTGACTCGACCCAGGTGAAGATGGCAATGCCGGATCAACGGCACCACATTGTCCTCCGCACGAGGAGCAAAGAACACGCTTTCTCAACAAAAGAAAAGGCCGGGACATGCCCGGCCTTCCCTCTCAATCTTTTCGAAACGCTCAGTTGAGCCGCGTCTTGACCTGGCCGACGGCATTGCCGAAGAGCTCGGACTGGACCTTGGCGTCGGCCCGCTTGGCAAGCACGGTTTCTGCGGCCGCAATAGCAAGATCGACGGCAGCGGAACGCACCGCTTTCATCGCCTCGACCTCGGCCTGCTTGATCTTCTGCTCGGACAGCGCCGTGCGATTGGCGACGAATTCTTCCGTCTTCTTCTTCGCTTCGGCGGTCAGCATTTCGGCTTCGCGTTCGGCGGCGGCAACGATGTGGGCCGCTTCGGCTTCCGCTTCCTTGCGCTTGCGCTGGTATTCGGCGAGCAGGTGCTGGGCTTCCTCGCGCTGACGCTTGGCTTCGGCCAGATCGTTGCGGATCTGGTCGGCGCGGTCGTCGAGCGACTTCGCCATCATGCCCGGAACCTTCAGGTAAACGACCAGCGCAAGAAAGAGGACGAGGCCGACAAGGGCGAAGAAAGTCGCATCAAGAAATTCCATCGATCAAGCCTCCTTCTTGGCGGCCGCAACGGCGGCGGCGACATCGGCCTTGGCGACGGTGCCGCCGATCAGCTGATCGATAACGGCAGCTGCCGTTTCCTCGGCAATGGTGCCGACATCGGCGAAGGCCTTGGCCTTGATCTCGCCGATGCGGACCTCGGCAGCCTTGATCTTTTCCGACAGGCTTGCCTCGACGGCGCGGCGATCCTCTTCGGCCTTGGCCTTGGCAGCGTCGCGTGCGGCAGTGCCGATCGCATTGGACTTGGCACGGGCAGCGGCCAGTTCACCTTCATAGGTCCGGACGGCGGCGTCGGCCTCCGCCTTCAGGCGGCCTGCTTCTTCCACATCCTGGGAGAGGCGCGTGTGACGCTGATCGAGGATCGCCCCGATGCGCGGCGCGATGACCTTTTGCATGAGCAAATAGAAGACGCCGAACGTGATCACCAGCCAGAGCAGCTGGGACGCGTAGGTCGTCGAATCGAAAGGCGGGAAGGGGCCGCGGGCGTGTCCGCCTTCGGCAACACCAGTCTCGGTATGGACCTCGCCTGCGGCCGGAGCGGCATGCGCATCCGTACCCGTCGCTGCCGCCGGTGCTTCCTCAGCGTAAGCCGGGGTCACAAAAAACATGCTCACCTCCAGGTGGACTGCAAATGCAAAGGATCACGGCTTGCAATCGCAGGCCGTGATCCATCTATTCGCCGATATCAGACGGCGAAGAGGAGGAGGAGAGCGACGAGCAGCGAGAAGATGCCCAGAGCTTCCGTAACGGCGAAGCCGAATACCAGACGGCCGAACTGGCTGTCAGCGGCAGACGGATTGCGCAGAGCGCCGGAGAGGTAGCTGCCGAAAATATTGCCGAGGCCGAGAGCCGTACCGGCCATACCAAAGCAAGCCAGGCCTGCACCGATGTACTTTGCTGCTTCCGCTTCCATGTTGAACTCCTTTGAAATGGTTGTTGCGGCGAATGACTGACGCCCTTTGACGTCGTTGTCGTTATCCTTAGTGCCCGCCCGGATGGATCGCGTCATTGAGGTACATGCAAGTCAGCACCGCAAAGACGTAAGCCTGGAGGAAGGCGACGAGGAACTCGAGACCGGTCAGGGCGACCGTCATGATGAGAGGAAGAACGGCTCCACCGACACCGACAGCACCGAGGGCTCCAAGCGAGGCGACGAAGCCTGCGAACACCTTCAGCGTGATGTGACCGGCGAGCATGTTGGCGAAAAGACGAACCGAGAGCGAAATCGGACGGGAGAGGAAGGAGATGATTTCGATCGTGACGACCAGCGGCAACAGGATGCCCGGTACGCCCGAGGGCACAAATACATTCAGAAACTTGAAGCCGTGCTTGTAGAAACCGTAGACGACAACCGTGCCGATGACGAGGATCGCCAGCGCGGCGGTAACGATGATCTGGCTCGTCACCGTGAAGAAATACGGGAACATGCCGAGCAAGTTCGCCGTCAGCACGAACATGAAGAGCGAGAAGACCAGCGGGAAGAATTTCATTCCCTGCTTGCCGGCGCCTTCCTTCAGCATATTTGCGATGAATTCGTAGGACATTTCCGCGATGGACTGCGAACGGCCCGGCACGATGGCGCGGTTCGAGGTCGCGAAATAAAGGAAGCCGGCGGCAGCGGCGGCCGAAACGGCCATGAAGAGCGATGCATTGGTAAACGAAAAATCAATTCCGCCGATTTCGATCGGCACAATCTTCTGGATCAGGAACTGATGAGTCGGATCGTTAGACACCGCTTGTTCTCTCTCTTTGGCCCGCAGAACGCGGGGTCATTGCACTGGACCGGACCCGGTCCTTATTTCTTGTCGTCGTCCAGGGGATGGGCCACCACCCCCGCAGAACGCATCACGTTCAGAACGCCGGCACAAAATCCGAGAAGCAGAAGAACAATCAAACCCCAAGGCGCCGTGCCAACAAAACGGTCGAGGACATAGCCAAGGACGGCACCGACGACGATTGCGGAAATGAACTCGCTGGAAAGCTTCATCGCCTGGGCATAACCTTTGCGGCTTACCTCGGCACGGGCTTCCCTGGCCTCGTCCTCTCCCGTCTCGACGCGCTTGGTCGCGAGTTTCGCTTCCAATTGCGCACGGCGCTTCTCAAGACTTTCCTCGCGGTCGTCCGCCATGGATCTCTCCTCGTCTGCCCGTCGCCCGCACTCCCGCTACCCCGGTCATTCGGACCCCGGACGCGAAGGTTGAGACCCTTCCGGCCCGTTCTGAAGTCGCGCGCAACATAGTTTTAGGGATTAGCATAGTCAAGGCGTAGACAGCTTCTGTCCAGCGAGAAAATAATTCCATCAAATCAAAGAGATAAATCGACTCTGGGTCGATCGCGCAAATTCGACGGAAAGAATCCGCTTTTCCGGGCCGGAAATCGGCTTACCCAAGCGATTTATCTCAGCTCCAGCCGCCGCCATAGGTGCGATAGAAGACATGAAGTCCGATGCGGCCGACCTTTTCCATGGTCTTTGCCCATTTCGGTCTGACATAGACGGCATGGTAATGCGTCGCCGAACCTACCTGCGGCAGCCAGATCTTGCCGGCGGTCACCGCCATCGCCACATCGCGGGCGACTCGCCAGTGATATTCCGAGTTCACCCTGTCCTTGATGCTGTCGCATGCAAAGGAAAACTGGCAGCGGTTGCGCCAATCCTCGTTCTGATAGACGACACCGCAGATCGTATGGGGATAGGCCGGATTGCGGACGCGGTTGAGGATGACCTGGGCAACGGCCGCCTGCCCCTTCACCGATTCCCCGCGCGCTTCGAAATAGATACCAGAGGCGAGGCATTGCTGCTCGCCGGCGGAAAAGACGCTCGACGGCAGCACGCTTGCGGCCCAGGCGTGGTCGCGCGGGCCGATTTCCGGGACGAAGCGGCCGCTGTCCTGATCGGCCAGGATGGAATCGAACGGCGACTGGCGGGAATAGTCGGGTGCTGCCGGCGCATAGGCGGTGGCCAGCACATCGGCCTTGTTGCTGGTGATCAGGCTTGCAAGCATCGCCGGCACGCCATTGTCGGTCACGACAGGCTGCTTCTTATAGAAAGATGTGGCGATCTCGATTTCCTTGCCCTGGATCTTCGGCTTGACGAAGGCCGAGCGGTCCTTGAGATCGAAGCTCGGGGTGAAGAGCATCTTGGTACGTTCGAGGATCGAGCCGGCGGAAAAATCCTTCGGCGGCTGCATCTGCTCGACGGCGACGACGCGCCCCTTCTTGGTGCGGCGATTGACGCGATCCTCGTCCGGCGTGTCCTCGTGGCCCCTATCCTTGGCAGTGCCCTTGTCGTTGGCGGTGAAGGCGACCTTGCGGCCATCGGGCAGCACCATGCCGGCACCGGCAGAGATCGAACCCGTCACCATCGGCTCGGCGAAGGCGAGTTCGGCCTGGTGGATGGAGCCGGCCGGCGAATTGGTCAGCACCATGCGCCAGCTCTCACCCTCATGATCGAGGCCGGCAAGCATGGCAGCGAGATCGGCATGGGAGGCGACGCTCGGGAAAATCAGCCAGCCGGCGAGACCGAAGATGACGGGCGACACCCAATTCTCGGGAATAAGACGCAGCTTGCTACGGGAAGGGCTCTTTCGACGCAACACGGACTCCGGCATGGAACGCGGGAACATTCCATTGAAAATCTCGCATTAACCTTGATGTCCGGTTAACGGGCTGTGCCGAAATGTGACCGTGAGAACTTTTGGATGTTCTAATGTGGCTGGTAATTTCGTGAAGTGAGGTGTGTCGCAGCTTTGTGAAAGTCCCCTCCCCACCTTGCGAAAGTCCCCTCCCCAACCCCTCCCCACAAGCGGGAGGGACTAATTTGCGGCGCTCGCACGCAACTAACATCAGCCTTTCTGCGGATGAAACGATGAAGTGGGAAGCGCCGGAGCGGCAGATTAAGCCCCTCCCCCTTGTGGGGAGGGGTTTGGGGCGGGGTCTTTGCCCCACTCATCAAATAATAACGTGCGAGCCGAGTTCCACCACGCGGTTGGCCGGCAGGCGGAAGTAGTCCGAGGGGTTGGCGGCGGCGTTGGCGAGCGCGATGTAGAGCCGGTCCTGCCAGTAGGGCATGCCCGACTTGGCGTCCGGCACCAGCTTGCGGCGGCCGAGATAGAAGGAGGTCGACATGATGTCGAATTTCAGTCCCGTCTTGCGCAGCGTCGCCAAGGCCTGCGAGACGTTTTGCGATTCCATGAAGCCGAAGAGCAGTTCGACACGGGAGAAACGCTCGGAAATCTGCTCGACCCTGTAGCGGTCTTGGCTCGGGACGCGCGGTTTGTTGACCGTGCGGATCGTCAGGATGACGTTGCGGTCGTGAAGCACGTGGTTGTGCTTGAGATTGTGCAGCAAGGCGGCGGGGGCCGATTCCGGATCGCTGGTCAGGAAGATCGCGGTGCCCGGAACCTGGGCCGGCGAATGTTCGCTCTTGCGCTCGATCGAGCTGACGAAGGAGGCAAGCGGAATATCGGTGTGGCGGGTCTTTTCCATCAGGATCGCCGTGCCGCGACGCCAGGTCCACATGACGACGGTAAAGGCGGTGGCGATCATGATCGGGATATAGCCGCCGTCGTGGATCTTCAAAAGGTTGGCGCCGAGGAAGATCATTTCGAGCACGACCAGCGGCGCGAGCGCGATCACCGCAACAGGAAGCGACCAGTTCCAGCGGGCGCGGACGAATTCGAAGGCCATGATCGAGGTGACGACCATGGCGCCGGTGACGGAGATGCCATAGGCGGTCGCCAGCGCGTCCGAAGTCTTGAAACTCAAGACCAGGAAGATGACGCCGATGAACAGCACGGCATTGACCGAAGGCACGAAGATCTGCCCGGTATTGGTTTCCGAGGTGAAGAGGATTTCCATGCGCGGCAGGAAGCCGAGGTTGATGCCCTGGCGCACCATCGAGAAGGCGCCGGTGATGACAGCCTGGCTGGCGATGATCGTCGCAGCGGTTGCCAGGATGACGACCGGCAGCAACGCCCATTTCGGATACATCAGATAGAAGGGATCGGACATCGTCATCGGATTGCCGAGAACGAGCGCGCCCTGCCCGAGATAGTTCAGCGTCAGCGCCGGGAAAACCAGCAGGAACCAGGCCCACTGGATCGGGCGGCGGCCGAAATGGCCGAGATCGGCATAGAGCGCCTCAGCACCGGTCACCGTCAGGAAGACAGCGCCGAGCACGACGACGCCGTAGAAGCCCTCATGCAGCAAGAAGCTGACCGCATAATAGGGGTTGAAGGCAGCAAGGATGCCGTAATCGTCCGAGATATGGGAAATGCCGGCGGCGGCCATGACGAGGAACCAGACGGCGGTGATCGGGCCGAAGAACCTCGCGACGGCGCCGGTGCCGCGCGATTGCACGACGAAGAGCAGCGCCAGGATCACCACCGAGATCGGCACGATATAATCCGCGAGGCTGGGTGTGACGAGCTTCAGACCCTCGACGGCCGAGAGCACCGATAGAGCCGGCGTGATCATCGCATCCCCGAGGAAGAGGGCAGCACCCATCAGGCCAAGCAGCATCAGGACGGCGGTATGGCCGTTGGCGGTCTTCATCAGAAGGGCGAGCAGCGACAGAGTGCCGCCCTCGCCGTCGTTGTCGGCGCGCAGCAGGAAGAGCACATATTTGATGGTGACGATGATCGTCAGCGCCCAGATCATCAGCGAGATCAGGCTGATGACTTCAAAACGGGTGACGCCGTCATGGGCCACCGGCTTCAACGCCTCGCGAAAGGCATAGAGCGGGCTGGTACCGATATCGCCGTAGACGACACCGACGGAACCCAGCGCGAGATAGAACAGCTTTCGCGGCGTCATATGGCGTTCGTTCGGATGGCTCTCTTCGGACATGAAGTTGTAACAGGCTCCTCAGAGCCAGCCTTTCCAGCGGAAAAAGAAAAAGGGGATGACGGCTGAAATCACCATCAGGGCCAGCGAATAGGGATAACCCGCGACCCAGGTCAGCTCCGGCATGACCTGAAAGTTCATACCATAGATGGAGGCGACCAATGTCGGCGGCAAGAACACCACCGAGGCAATCGAGAAAATCTTGATGATCGAGTTCTGCTCGATGTTGATCAGCCCGAGCGAAGCATCGAGCAGGAAGGTGATGTTGGCGGCGACGAAGGAAGCATGCTCCGACAGTGACTGGACATCGCGCGAGACGGTGCGGCAGAGCTCCTTCGCCTCGCGGTCCTGCTGGATCGCCGGGGTCGTGTGAAAGAACGTCAGCAGGCGGGCGAGCGACCCGAGACTGTCGCGCACCTTGCTGATCATCCGGTGATGGCCGGCAATATCGCGCAACTTCTCCTCGAGGTAGTTCGAGGGCTTGCGCACCTTCCTTGCCCGATCGCCGAAGACATGCGTCGACAAGATGTCGAGGCGCGAGATGGAGATCTCGAGGATCTCGGCGGTGCGGTCGACGATCGTCTCCAAGAGCTTGGCAAGAAGGGCGGCACCACTGCGCCAGTTTTCCGGCAGCCGGTGGAGGGCGGCGATGAACAGCGCAAAGGATTTGGGATGGGCGTAGCGAATGGTGACCAGGCGGTTTCCGGCCAGGATGAAGGCGACGTCGGTCAGCGTCGGTACGTCGGTGTCAGCCTTCCAGAGCAGCGAAGCAGTCATGAAGACGGCGTCTTTTTCGACATAGAGACGGGCGGATGGCTCGATATCCTTGAGATCGTCGCGGGTCGGGACCTCGATGCCGAGAACCTTCTCGACATAGAGTTCCTCGTCGCGGGTCGGCTCGATCATGTCGATCCATACGACATCCTCGGGAAAGGAGGCGGCATGCGACAGATCGCGGATCTCGACCGACTTGCAATTGGAACAGTAAGCGGTAATCACCGGTAGTCTCTCCGGCTGCATCCAACCTCAAAGGCCGGCATGCGCATTGTGCTCAACCGCATCGCAGTTCCCAATCCTTCGATCGACAAGACAACTCCGAACTTGCAGGCGGGCCGGACCCTTCGAAACGAAGACGGCCTCATTGAGCATCTGCAGCAAAACGCCATCATGGCGCCGCGGCATATGAAGCAAAGCCGTGAAATAATCAAGACATCTTCCGTGAAGCGCGGCTTTTCACCACGTTTCCCCCACAATTTGGGGTATCCGCCGCGGTGATTCGGCTCGCTAAAGCACCTCGCATCGAACCCGATTCATGCGACGCGCGTCAACTCTTTGGTTTATGCATGTCGTTATCCCCGAACCGCTGCACACTTCCGGGCGGCATGCATTTGTTGTGATGCATGCCGTTATCCCGGAACCGCTGCACACTTCCGGGCGGCATGCATTATTCGAAGACGATCGCCGGTGCCGGGCGCTGGGACTGGCCGACGACCTGCTCCCAGACCTTGGCGGCGATGCCGCGATAGATGCCGGCGACGACGCCGTTCGGCTCGGAGGCGACGAGCGGCGTGCCGGCGTCGGAGGTTTCGCGGATGTTCATCGTCAGCGGGACTTCGCCGAGGAAGGGCACGCCAATGCGCTCGGCCTCCTTGCGGGCGCCGCCATGGCCGAAGATGTCGTAGCGGGTGCCGGTATCAGGGGCGATGAAATAGCTCATGTTCTCGACGATGCCGAGCACAGGCACCTCGACCTTGCGGAACATGTTGAGGCCCTTGCGGGCATCGATCAGAGCGAGATCCTGCGGCGTCGAGACGATGACGGCGCCGGCAAGCGGCACCTGCTGGGCCATGGTCAGCTGCGCGTCGCCGGTGCCGGGCGGCATGTCGACGACGAGGACGTCGAGCTCGCCCCAGGCGACTTCGCGCAGCATCTGCAGCAGCGCCGACTGGACCATCGGCCCGCGCCAGATCATCGCCGTCTCCTCGTCGACAAGGAAGCCCATCGACATGACCTTGAGGCCATAATTCTCCATCGGATTGATGATGCGGCCGTCGATCTGCGTCGGGCGGCCGGATATCTTCAGCAGTCGCGGCATCGAGGGACCGTAGATGTCGGCATCGAGAATGCCGACGCGAAGACCGTTGGCGAGCAGGCCGAGTGCAAGATTGACGGCGGTGGTCGACTTGCCGACCCCACCCTTGCCCGAGGCGACCGCGATGATGGCGCCGATGCCGGGCACACCGATCTTGCCGGCGCGCGGCGGCTGTTGAGGGGCGTGAGCCCCGTGATCGTGGCCGGCATGGCCGTGCGGCGGGTTCGGCGCAGGGCGAGCAGCCGGAGCGGCGGCGGCGGCCTTCTTGTCCGCCGTCAGTGTGACAAGGGCACCCTTGACGCCTGGCATTTCCTTGATGACGCGCTCGGCGGCGAGCCGCATCGGCTCCAGCTCTTTGGCGCGATCGGCCGGGACGGTGATGGAGAAATAAACCTTGCCGTCGGAGATGAAGACGTCGGAGACCATGCCGAGCTCGACGATATCGTGCTCGAGATCGGGTCCACGCACGGTCTTCAGCGTTTCGAGAACTTGTTCCTTGGTGACGTCGGCCATTCCACCCTCACTGCTTCTTGCAGATCACAAATAGTGGAGACGGAAGCCTTCGCCAAACAAAATCATCGGGAGGAAAATGCGGCGCGCCAAAAGAGCGCCGGGGAGAATTGGCAATCCGTTGCGGCCATCAAGTCCGCCGGGCTTTCGCCCTGATGGCCGCAACGGTCTCCCCGAGAACCGGCGCAATCCGGGGCGAACTAGCGCAAGCCGAAAAAAAGACCAGCAAAAAGTGAACAAGGAAGATGAAATCGCCAACAGCTGCGAAAGAAGCGGTGCCAAAACGCAACAACCGCCGCCGACACCGAAGAGCCGGGAGAAAAGCGGCATCGGCGTCGGGCAGCGGTGTGTCGGCCGCGCCATTTCCTGGCGCTGGTCTCAAAGTCCCCTCTGGACCTCTCGCAGAAGAGATGCAGAAAGCGTGCCAGATGGAAAATCAGGAAAAGGAGCGCAAAAGCGCTTGCGGCAGCCCCTCAGCGGGAAAGATATGCCTACGCGCTGGGCGGCTTCGAAAGCAGTCGGTTGTTTTTTGCAACTTATTTGATCAGGCCGATGCGTAGCGCCTTGGCCACGGCCTGGGTGCGGTTGACCGTGTCGAGCTTCTTGGTGGCGCGGTTGAGGTAGTGATTGACCGTGTGCTCGGAGAGGGTGAGGATTTCGGCGATTTCAGCACTGGTCTTGCCGGCCGCCGTCCAGTTGAGGCAATCAATCTCGCGGTCGGTCAGCGTGTCCGTCATGCGCGTATCGAGGTTGCGGATCTCGGCCAGCCTGTCGAAGACGTGGATGGCGATGTAGCACAGCTCGCGCATCTCGGCCGGACTGAAGGGCTCGCGGTCGCCGGCGAAAGAGATGGCGCCGCGCAGGCCGGAGGGCTCATGCGTCGGGAAATAGGCGCAACGCATCATCTTGAAACGTTCGAACAGCGAGGTAACGAGAATGGACTTGCCGTCGTCCCGCGACCAGTTCTGGCGCGACATGTCGTAGAAGAAGGGCCGCGCGGATGTTCTGAGGCGCCTGAGGACCGGACTGTTCACCATCAGGCCTTCCTGGTCGTAGAGAGCCAGAAGCTCGGCCGGCCAGCTGGTGATGACGGTGCTGCCCTGAAGATCCAAGGAGGTGATCGGCGGCAGGTTGAGGACCATGAAGGCACGGCTGCGATAGGCTTCCGTCACCCGTTTCATGAAACGGAAAATATCGAACTGGGTCTTCAGGCCCGCTATTTCCTGAACATAATCGTCTTCTTCCATGGATGTTTGCGACAAGGGTGCCATCACATTTCTTCATCTTCGGCACAGCGGCCGGCAAACCGTTTGCGAAACCTGCCCGCTATGGGTGTTTCGATTGTATCGGGGAACGACGATCGCTGGTGGAATCGGCTTCAGCGTTGAGCGTTCGGCCGGTGACTGGTTGTAGATTTCGCGGACCGTTCTAGTTGTGGTGATTCGTCCGCAAATCTCAATATCGCGCTCATCATAAGCATGCTCTGCGATCGCGTCCAGCAGCGGGCCGATTGCGATTTTTTCCCTCAGCGGCGCGGACCGAGACGGACGCGCATGCCTTCCATGATCCTCCCAGCCGCCAACTGAACCGGAACGGCCCACTGGTGCAGAAGTTCCATCGACAACCGATAGGCCGGGCCGGTAATCGAAATGCCACCCATAAAGGTCCGATCCTCCGACCAGACGGGTGCGGCAATGCAGCGGATGCCGGCCTCATGCTCCTCGCGGTCGAAGGCATAGCCCTGATCGGCAATCTCGCGGATTTCGGGAAGCAGCGTTTCGGCTGAGACATGGGTCGAGGCGGTAAAGCTGGTGAAGTTCAAGCCGGCGACGAGATCGACAAGGCCTTCGGCCGGCAGCAGCGACAAGGCGGCCTTGCCGACGCCGGTGCAATAACAGGGCGAGGCATTGCCGATCTGCGAATACATGCGCACCGGCTGACGGCCTTCGACCTTATCGAGATAGATGATCGACTGTCCGCGGAGAACGCCGAGATGCACCGTCTCGCCGGTCGCCCGCTGCAGATCGGCGAGGTGCGGCTCGGCGATCAAGCGGAATTCGTTGCGCGCCCAGCTGCGCGCGGCGAAATCGAGCAGGCGCAGGCCTGGCGCATAGCGGCCGTCGCCATCGAGCTCGATCAGCCCTTCCTCCACCAAGTGGCTCAGCTGGCGATGCAGCGTGCCGCGCGGCTGGCCGGCGAGAGCCAGGATATCGGTGAAACGCAGCGGCGCATCCGCATGGGTGACAAGATCGAGCAGAACCATCAGTTTGCCGAGCGTGCCGGTCTCGCGGGCGCGTGCTGCGCCGTCGCCGTTTGAATTCATCGCTTCATCCACCCTTGACAGAAAGGGCACTGTAATTCGATAATTCCATATAGTCAAATTAAGTTCCAAATAATGGAACAATGATAAGGTCGGGAGGCGACGGTGACCATGATGCCAGCAGCACAATTTCCTGAGTTCAAAGACCGAGCCGTGCTCGTGACCGGCGGTGGATCGGGCATCGGTGCTGCGATCGTCGAAGGTTTCGCGCGCCAAGGCGCCAAGGTCTCGTTCATCGATATCGCCGAGGCCGCCGGCCGCGAGCTCGCCGAAAGGCTATCGCGGGAGACCACGCATCCGGTCTCCTTTTACCACGCCGATCTGCGCGACATCGAAGCGATCCGGCGCACGGTCGATAGCGTTATTGCGAGCTCTGGGCCGATCCGCGTGCTGGTCAACAATGCCGCCTGGGACGACCGCCATGAATTTGACGAGGTGACCGAGGCCTATTGGGACAACAACCAGGCGGTCAACCTCAAGCATGTGTTCTTTACCTCGCAGGCAGTCGTGCCGTCGATGCGGACGGCCGGCGGCGGGGCGATCATCAATATGTCGTCGATCGCCTTCAAGCTGAACATGGGCGGCTTTCCCGCCTATGCGGCAGCCAAGGCGGCGGTCGTCGGGCTGACGAAGAGCCTGGCGGGCAGGCTCGGGCCGGAGAACATCCGGGTCAACTGCATCCTGCCCGGCATGGTGGTCACCGAACGGCAGATTCAGCACTGGCTCACCGAGGAGAGCATTGCGCGCTCGGTCGAGGACCAGTGCCTGAAGGTTGCGCTCAAACCCGATGCGATCGTCGGTCCCTGCCTGTTTCTTGCATCCGACTGCGCGGCGGCGATGACCGCCCAGTCCCTGATTGTCGATGGAGGCGTTCTGTAATGGCAAATCCCGCTTATGTCGCGGTGGACTGGGGCACCAGCAGCTTTCGGCTGTGGCTGATCGGCAGGGACGGCACCGTCCTTGCCGAACGCCGCAGCGGCGAAGGCATGACGAGCGCGGCAAAGACCGGCTTTTCCGCCGTGCTTGCCAGCCATCTCACCGCCATCGAGGCGCCGGAAAACCTGCCGGTGATCGTCTGCGGCATGGCCGGCGCAAGGCAGGGCTGGGTCGAGGCCGGTTATATCGACGTACCCGCCCCGCTTGCCTCGATCCTGACCGGGGCGGTCTCCGTGCCAGGCGAAAGCCGCGACATCCGCATCCTGCCGGGCCTTGCCCAGCGGGACATCGCGATGCCCGACGTCATGCGCGGTGAGGAAACCCAGCTTCTCGGCGCGCTCGGCCGCGCAAGCTCGGGGGCGCAGGCTGTCTGCATGCCCGGCACGCATTCGAAATGGGTGCATGTGACGGACGCCAAGGTCACCGGCTTTTCGACCTTCATGACCGGCGAGCTTTTCGACGTCATCAGCAAACACACGATCCTTTCGCATGCCGTTGCCGGCGCGGGAGAGCAGCCGGCGGATGCGGCAGCCTTCGAGGCGGCGGTCTCGGCCGCTTTCGCACGCCCGGCCCTGGCCTCCAACCTGCTCTTTGCCGCCCGGTCCGGCCAGCTCCTGCACGGCATATCCGCCGCTGCCGCGCAAGCCCGGCTTTCTGGCACGCTGATCGGCCTCGAAATCGCCGGGGCGCTGCAGGATGCGGCAAACGGCACCACCATCACCCTCGTCGCCTCCGGGCGCCTGCAGGCGCTCTACGAACAAGCCTTCGGAACCCTCTCCCTTGCCTTCACCGCCATCGACGCCGACGCCGCCGTGCGCCGCGGGCTTTCGGCTGCCGCCGAAGCCATCTGGCCGAATTGAGAAAGCTGACACGATGAACCGTATCCCCTTCCCCGACATGAAGCGCCCGCTGATCGCCATCCTTCGCGGCATCCGGCCTGACGAGACCGAAAGCGTCGTCGGTGCTCTGATCGAAAATGGCCTGACGGCGATCGAGATTCCGCTTAACTCGCCGGAACCATTCAAATCCATCGAGATCGCCGCAAAGATGGCGCCGGCCGAGGTGCTGATCGGCGCCGGCACGGTGCTGACCGTCGAGGCGGTCGACAGCCTGCATGCGGCCGGCGGCAAGCTGCTCGTCACCCCGAATGTCGAGCCCGAGGTGATCATCCGGGCGCGCGAATACGGCATGGTGACGATGCCGGGCGTCTTTACGCCGACCGAGGCGCTGGCGGCTGCGCGCGCCGGCGCCACCGGTCTCAAATTCTTTCCGGCCAGCGTGCTTGGTCCGTCCGGCATCACGGCGATCCGGGCAATCCTGCCGCCGGAGCTCACGATTGCCGCCGTCGGCGGTGTGTCGGACAAGAATTTCGGCGATTATACCAAGGCCGGCATCTTCTCCTTCGGCCTCGGCACCAGCATCTATAAGCCAGGAATGACCGCGTCAGAGGTTGCCGAGCGCGCCAAGGCGACCATTTACGCCTATGATGCAGCCATTGGGAGCGTGAACGTATGACCGATATTTATGAGTTCGAGGGCAAAACACTTTGCAATACCAATTCCGTTCTCGGCGAAGGCCCGACCTATGATCCGGACAGCAATACCGTCTGGTGGTTCAACATCCTCGGCAAGGAACTGCACGAGCTCAATCTTTCGACAGGCGCGAAAAAGGTGCATCCGCTGCCTATGATGGCGAGCGTGCTTGCCCGCATCGACGACGGCCGGCAGCTGATCGCGACGGAAGAAGGGCTTTTCGTGCGCGACGTGGCAAGCGGCAACCTCACCTTCTACGCCGCGCTCGAAAACGACAGGCCGGAAAACCGTTCGAACGACGGCCGCACGCATCCTTCCGGCGCGCTCTGGATCGGCACGATGAGCAAGCGGGCAGAAAACCAAGCCGGCGCCATCTATCATGTCGCCTCCGGCAAGGTGACGAAGATCTTCAACGGCATCAGCATCCCGAATTCGATCTGCTTCTCGCCCGACGGCACGATCGGCTATTATACGGATTCCCGCATCAACCGGCTGATGCGCGTCATGGTCGATCCGCTGACCGGCCTGCCCTCGGGCGAGCCGATCGTGCTCGTCGACAGCATGAACGACCCCGGCGACATCGACGGCTCGGTGGTCGATGCCGACGGCTATTTGTGGAATGCGCGCTGGGGCGCCGGCGTCGTCGACCGCTACAGTCCGGACGGCCTGCGCATCTCGCGCTACAAGGTTCCGGCTGTCCAGCCCTCCTGCCCTGCCTTCATCGGCGTCAATGCCGACCGCCTGGCGGTAACGACCGCCTGGGAAGGACTGGACGAGGATGCCCGTTCGGCGCAGCCCAGTGCCGGCGCTCTGCTGGAACTCGGCATCGACGTCAAAGGCGTGTTCGATCCCGTCTATGTGATCTGATCTCGGGGTGATCTGCGGCCATCAGAGGCGCTCCCGACCGGAGCGCCTTTTCTCGTTTTGGCGGCGGTTCTTCGATAAATGTTCCGTGAAAATCGAGAAATTTTCCGTGTTTTCAACCGGAACCAATCGGCCCACCAGTCATTTTCCTTTCGAACCGGCGCGGCAATCATACCTGGGAAACAGGTGCTGCCGGGCCAGCGATCACTCTAGGGAAAAACGAAGGTAGGTTCGAAATGACACGCAAACTTTTGACGACCGTTGCCGCTGGCGCCCTGTTTGCCACGGCTTTCGCACCGGCGGCATTCTCGCAGACGGCCCCGCAGCCTGCGGACCCCGCCGCTCCGACCCAGGCGGCTCCCGCCGATCCGGCAGCCCCGAAGCCGATGACGCCTGATGTCACCAAGCCTGCAGGCGATGCCGCACAGGCTCCGGCCGCAGCACCGACGGCGGACACGGCTCAGGCCGGCTATCTGACGGAGCAGTCTCCGGATCAGATCAGTGCCAACACCTATATCGGCCAGTCGGTCTATAACGGCAACAATGAAAGCATCGGCAGCGTCAACGACCTGATCCTGAAGAAGGACGGCGGCTTCGTTGCTGCAATCGTTGGTGTCGGCGGCTTCCTGGGCATCGGCGAAAAGAATGTCGCCGTGCCGATGGAAAAGATCACCGTCGCGCAGAACACCCAGGACGGCAGCGTCAAGCTGACGACAAGCGAAACGGCTGAATCGCTGAAGGCCGCACCTGAGTTCAAGACGCTGGCAATGCAGTCGGCCGAAAAGGCTCCGGCTGCAACCGGTACCGATACCACGGCGACCGGCTCGACCACGCCTAAGTAATCCGTGCGCGGTAGTATAGCGTAGGCGATGGCGCTCCTAGGGGCGCCATCGCTTTATGCGCTGACACGCTCCATCACGGTCGGATCGTAGTAGTTCTCGTGCAGGAAGCGTAGCGTGGCGATACCATCGGCCGGACGGCCGAAGTGATAGCCCTGGCCCATGCCGCAGCCGAGCATGCGCAACTTCACTGCCTCCGCATAATCCTCGATGCCTTCCGCCACGACCTCCAGCTCCAAACCCTCGCACATGGTAAGGATCGCCTTGATGATGTGTTCGGAGGCGCGATCGGAATTGATGCGCGAGACGAAGGCACGGTCAATCTTGATCTTGTCGAAGATGAAGTCGCGCAAGCGCCCGAGACTCGACTGGCCGGTGCCGAAATCGTCGAGCGAGATGCGCACACCGGCGGCGCGCAGATCGGCGATGATGCGATGAGCGGTGTCGGCCGAACTCATCACCGCGGTCTCGGTGATCTCCAGCTCCAGGCGATGCGGATCAAAGCCAACGCGCCCGAGGATCGACAGGACGCTGCTGCTCGTGCCCGGATCCATCAGCTGGGCCGAGGATAGATTGAACGACAGAAAGAGTTCGCGCGGCCAGGAAAGTGCTGCTTCGGCGGCTTTGCGCAGCAACGCCTCCGACAGCGCATCGATGAAGCCGCGCTCTTCGGCGAGCGGCACGAAGACGCCGGGCGACACAAAGCCGAGATCGGGGTCGTTCCAGCGGGCGAGCGCCTCGAAGCCGACGACCTGATTGTTGGACAGCGAGACGATCGGCTGGAAATGCACGTCGATCGCATCCGAGATGATGGCGTTTCTGAGCGCCTGCTCCAGCTGCGTCGCGCGTTTCATTTCCTGCGCGATCTCGCGCGAATAGACAGTGATCTGGCCGCGACCGCGGCGCTTGGAACGGTAGAGGGCAGTTTCAGCGCTCTTCAGCAGTTCCTCGCAATCCTCTCCGGCGAACGGATATATGGAGAAGCCGAGGGAAGCGGAGAGACGGACATTGCGGTCACCGAGGTCATAGGGGGCCGATAGCACCTCGCGGATCATCTGGCCGAATTTCTCGGCACTCGCCCGCTCGAAGATCAACGGCAGCACGAAGGCGAATTCGTCACCATCGTGGCGGGTAACAAGCGCGCCATCAGGAATACAGGCCCTGAGACGATGGGCGACCTGGCAGAGGATTTCATCGCCGGCTGTCGAGCCGAACAGGTCGTTGATTGGCTTGAAGCTGTCGAGGTTGACGATGCCGATGGTGAAGGGGGCCGGATCGCTGGCGCGCTCGGAAGAGATCTGCAAGACCTTGTCCCGCATACGATTGCGGTTTCCCAATCCGGTCAGCGGATCGGTGTAGGCCATCGCCTGAAGCTCATTCTGACCCACGGTCAAGAAAGCTATTTCCGCCGATTTTATCATGCAAACCCGAGCTTTCCCCCGCAGCTATGCAAAAGAATGACCGGCATGTCTTAACAATTCGATAGGAAATCAGCGGCCTGTGTCGCCTAAAACGCCCAAAATCTAGCGAGTTGACGGGTATTTCGGTTAGAGCGGTTCAGCTTCTCATGGAAGCGCCGAACCGCTCTAACATTTTGTTTTACGCAATTCCGGACGGAAAACCGCTTCACACTTTTCCTGAAATTGCTTTAGTTTCGCGCCCGCATCGCCTCGCCCATTAGGTACTTCTGAAATACCATCTCAAGCATGTCCGGGCTGACGGGTTTCATGATGACGTCGTCCATGCCTGATTTGACGCATTCGGCGCGGTCGCGCTCGAAGGCCTGGGTGAGCACGCCGATGATCGGGGTGTGGGTTCCGTCGCCGGTTTCCTCCATCTGCCGGATGAGCCGGGCGGCCTCGAAGCCGTTGAAACCCGGCAGGGAAATATCCATCAGCACGATCTGCGGCCGGTGCTCGGCCCAGAGGCGCACGGCCTCGTCGCCGGTCGCTGCAAGCATATGGCGGTAGCCGAGGCCTTCGAGGATCTGCGAGAAGACGATCTGGTTGATATCGTTGTCTTCGGCGACAAGAATCTGCAGGCCGACCACATCGTCGGAAGTGCTGATTTCCCAATCCGCATCCGAACCGGCGGCGCTGCGGCTGTTGCGATTGAAATGGCGGGCGATCTGGAATGTGAGCTCGTTGGCGATCTGGAAGCCGTCCATGACGAGCGCCGGGATGCCGTATTGCTCGGCAAGCTCGAGGCAGCGCATGCCCATCTGGTTGTCGATGATCAAAAGATCGAGCGAGATGCCGGAGGAGGTGGCGATTTCCAGGAACCGCTCCTCTTCGTCCTCGCCGCGGACCGAGGAGGATTCGAAGCCGTATTTCGTCAGTGTCCGCAGCGCGGCGGTCTCGGCTGCGAGGTCGGCCGTGACGACGAGGACCTTGCGGCCGGAGAAATTCTCGGGAACAATCGCTTCCATCGCCGCTGGTTCGCGCCGCTCGACGCCGGTTGGTACCGGCACATAGGCCCGGCGATAGCTTTGATTGCTGGAGGCGGTGATCGCGGACGCTTGGCCGAACTCGTCGAGATCGGCGCCGTCGCGCGGCAGGTCCTGCATGGTCGACACCAGGAAATAGCGGCCGGGCTTGCCGATGCGGTGCTTACGGCTGACGATGTCGCGCTCAATGCCGTCGCGGGAGATCTGACGTTGGCGGGAGACGGACATCTCGCCGGTATCCAGCACATGGCGATCGCTCTCCTCGAAGCGCTTGGCGATCTCCTCTGAAAAGAGATCACCGCTCTTACGGCCGAGCACCTCCTCGGCGCTCGTCTGATATTTCTCGCAGAAGGCGAGATTCACCGCGACATAGGTGAGGTTGCGATCCTTGACGAAAAGCGGAAACGGCAGATTGTCGAGAATGTCCTCGGTGAGCTGCACGCGCTCCAGATCGGAGCGCCATTGCTCTTCGCGCTTCTTGTTCTCGGAAATGTCGGAGATGATGGTGACGCCGTAGCCGCCCGGCAGCCTGCGCTTGACGAAGCGGACCCAGCTATCGGTGCCATGGCGCTCGACCGCGTCGAAGCGCTCGCGCCAATGCGAGGCGATTTTCTCCGACAGCCAGTCTTCCCGGCTCAGAGAGCCGCCCTGCCTGACATCATACTGCTGGCGAATGCCGGTGTCGTACATTGCGCCGAGGAAATCGCGAAGCCGCGTGCCCGGCTTCAGCATTTCGGCGGGCAGCGGAAAGAATTCGAGGGTCTGGCGGCTTGCGAAGATCAGATGATCGTTCTTGTCGTAGATGATGAAAGCTGCGGAAAGGCTGTCGCACACCACATCGAAAAGCGCCGTCTGCAGATCGGCCTCGGCGGGAGACCCATCGATTTCTGATGATGTGTCCGCCTTTTCGAAGCCGGCACTCATTCTGTTGCGTCCCACATCTGTTCGATTTCACAGCTTCCGGAAGTATGTGATTAGAAATGCCATTTTTATGTTAAAACCGGCTTAACACTAGCCACCCCCCACGGCCGTGATCACGCTTTGGGAAAGCGCATCGAAACCCCTTCCCTCCGGCCCGCGAATCCCCGAAAATAGCCCATGGCCATCAGACAGCTCTCCGAAACGCTCATCAATCAGATCGCCGCCGGCGAAGTCATCGAACGGCCGGCGAGCGCTGCCAAGGAACTGATCGAAAACGCGCTCGACGCGGGTGCGACGCGCATCGAGATCGCCACGGCTGGCGGCGGCAAGACGCTGCTGCGCGTCAGCGACAATGGCTCGGGCATGGACGCGGCCGATCTGGAACTGGCGGTCAGGCGTCACTGCACCTCGAAGATCTCCGAGACGCTCGAGGATATCCGCACGCTCGGCTTCCGCGGCGAGGCGCTGCCCTCGATCGGCTCGGTCGCAAGGCTCAGCATTGCAAGCCGCAGGCGCGACAGCGCCGGCGGCCACGAGATCGCCGTTGCCGGCGGCAAGATCGCGCATATGCGGCCGGCTGCCGCCAATCCCGGGACGATCGTCGAAGTGCGCGACCTGTTTTTTGCCACACCGGCCCGCCTCAAATTCCTGAAGACGGAGAAAGCCGAGGCTGGCGCCATCACCGAGATCGTCAAGCGCATGGCGATCGCCTTTCCGGCCGTGCGCTTCGTGCTGTCGGGCTCGGACCGCACGACGCTGGAATTCCCGGCGACCGGCGATGATCATCTGGCGCGCATGGCGCAGGTGCTCGGCAAGGAATTCCGCGACAACGCCATTGCGCTCGACGCCGTACGCGAAGAGATCTCGCTTACCGGCTTTGCCGGCGTGCCAACCTTCAATCGCGGCAACTCCGCCCATCAATACGCCTTCGTCAACGGCCGGCCGGTGCAGGACAAGCTGATCCTCTCGGCGATCCGCGGGGCCTATGCCGAGACGATCCCTTCCGGACGCCATCCGGTGGCGGTGCTGTCGATCACGCTCGATCCCGCTCTCGTCGACGTCAACGTGCATCCGGCAAAATCCGACGTGCGGTTCCGCGACCCGGGCCTGGTGCGCGGCCTGATCGTCGGCGCCATCCGCGAGGCCTTGGCGCGTGACGGCAGCCGGGCGGCGACGACCGGGGCGAGCGACATGCTGCGTTCCTTCCGCCCAGGCTTCCAGCCGAATAGCCAGCGGCCGCAAACGGCGTGGTCGGCCGAAATGTCGCCCTCCCGGCCCTATCAGCCGACAACGGGTTTCGGCGAGCGGCCCCAGGCGTCCTTCGACGGACTTTCAATGCCGACGGCGCGAGCCGAGCCGCAGTTTTCGCCGCAGCCGGCAGCGCCCGAACCAAATGCACGGTATCCGCTCGGCGCGGCACGGGCGCAGATCCACGCAAACTACATCGTCGCCCAGACCGAGGACGGGCTCGTCATCGTCGATCAACATGCCGCGCATGAGCGGCTGGTCTTCGAAGCGATGCGCAAGGCGCTGCATTCGAAGCGGCTGGCCTCGCAGGTGCTGCTCATCCCCGAGATCATCGATATTCCGGAAGAGGATTGCGACCGGCTGATGCAGCATGCCCCCGAGCTTTCCGAACTCGGCCTGGCGATCGAGCGTTTCGGCCCCGGTGCGATCGCCGTGCGCGAGACGCCGGCGATGCTCGGCGAGGTCGATGCGCATGGCCTGATCCGCCAGCTCGCCGACGAGATTGCCGAATGGGACACGGCGTCAGGCCTATCGGCCAAGCTCGAATATGTGGCGGCGACCATGGCCTGCCACGGGTCGGTGCGCTCCGGGCGGCGATTGCGGCCGGAGGAAATGAACGCGCTGCTGCGGGAGATGGAAGTGACGCCCGGCTCCGGCCAGTGTAATCACGGCCGGCCGACCTATATCGAATTGAAGCTCAGCGATATCGAACGGCTTTTCGGCAGAAGCTAAAAAAGCTGGAAAAGCAGCTCTTGCGGGAGTATGGCAGACTAAAGCGTGTCGCGATCTTTCAGATTCGCGTGCCACGCTTTAGGGCTTTGGTGTTCCGCATGTCGTGATCGCAAAACCGCGGCACACTTTTGCGCGACATGCTCTAATGACAGACGGCAGGGAACGGAGCGCATGAATTTGTTCGAAGGGCACGGAAACCGCGAAGCGAAGATCCGGTATCTCGATGGCGATTTCCAGATTCTCTCGCCCGGCTCCTATGTCGTCTGCGCGATGACGGGAAAACAGATCCCGCTCGACGAGTTACGCTACTGGAGCGTCGCCCGGCAGGAACCTTATGCTGACGTGATCTCGGCAATCGAAGCCGACAAACGCGCCGGCGTGCTGCCGAACCAGCGGCGCTAGAGCCTTTCCGGGTTAGATTGAAGCATTCTGCCGGAGCAGGTTTTCGTCAGGGCAGAGGCGATTGGCGACAGGCATACCCCAAGGTACGTCCGAGCCGATCGCCTTTGATCCTGGCGGAAAGATGCCCGGCCCTTCGGGTTGGCTGAAACGGGCCGGCTGATCGACCGGCCGGCTTGGCCGTAGAGCTGGGCTACGACGCGCGCCAGCCGGTCGACCATCCGACTCCGTTTGAGCCAACAGAATGCTTCAATCTAACCCGGAAAGGCTCTAGATGTTGCGATCCCCGTCGGAGGTTCTGGCTGAGATGGTTCTCCGGTCTGCAGCCCGGAGCTGCTGCAGGGAGAATATCCGCTCCGGTCACCCGGCGACTTGAAGTATCATAGGCTCATCCACGACAACGTCCGTATCGACTGACCAACGTGGCTCCGGGCCGCAGGGCTCGACGATATCATTCCCGAAAGCGGGGAGGTTGACTCCCCGCCTACGCGATCGACATAAGGCAACGGTTCACTTGAATTTTGCCATATTCTCAGGCGTCACGAGCGCAGCGCCGGAATCGATCAAAGACTCAACCTTCTCTCCGCGAATCGATTTTACCAGCGCATCCACACCGAGTTCGGCCATCTTGGTGGGGAACTGCGCCACCGACGCATCCTCGACTCCACTCTTCAGCGCTTCCTCTTCGCCGCAGCAGAAGTCGAAACCGACCAGCACAATCTTGTCATTGGCAGTGCCAGCGTTCTTGATCGCGCGCGCCGCGCCAGCCGCGGGCGGGCCGCAAGCGGCATAAATGGCCTTGAGATCCGGGTTCTTCGTCAGCAGATCCTCGGCGACACTGATCCCCAGCTCCTCGGTGCAGTTTGTTGCGCCTTTCCCGACGATCTTGACATCAAGGCCGTTCAGCCCTTCAAGCATACCGTTCACGCGGTCATCAAGCGCCGGCACACCGGGCACGCCCTCGAGAATCCCGAGCGTATCGCCGGCATGAAGAACAGTTTTGAGATATTCGCCGGCGAGTTTGCCCGCAGCGAAATTATTGGTCGTGGCAAGCGCCGTCCTGCCTTTCCAATCCGGAATGTTGTTATCCATCAGCACGACCTTGATACCGGCCGCCACCGCCTTGTCCAGCGCAGTGGACACGGTAGGATCAACGGGCGTGAGGGCAATGCCCTGCACGCCTCGTGTCACCATGGATTCGATCTGTGCAATCTGGCCCTCGATGTCGGTTGCTGACGTACCCTGCCCGTAGATGATCTCGACGCCGGGATTTCTCTTCGCATAATCTTTGGCGGCGTTCTCCATTGTTGCGAAGAACGGTACAGGGAATTTGGTTATAAAGCCGAGCTTGACCGGCTCCTGCGCCAAGGCCGGCACTGCAGCGACGGCCAGGAGCGCAAGAGCTCCCAGCAGGGATTGCGGTTTCATGATAGATCTCCCATGTTTCGACCGCCCTCCTCTAGAGCGATCTCGTTGTCCGCTGCCCCAACGAAGCAGCGATCTCCCTTAAGCCTCGGCGCCGACAATCATCGCGACAACGTCCTGCTTGTTCGCTTCAGTCGGCTTCAGTTCACCCACCTTGCGACCTTGCCGCAGCACAACCGCCCGATCGGCGATTTCGACGACATGCTCCATATTGTGCGTGATGATGATCACGGCATTGCCGTCGGCTTTGAGCTGATGGATAAGGTCAAGAACCTGGCGAGACTCGCGAAGACCGAGGGCGGCCGTTGGCTCGTCAAGGACCACCAGCTTGCGCGCAAAAACAATGGCGCGCGCGACCGCGATAGCCTGTCGCTGCCCCCCAGACATCAGCGCGACCGGCGCGTCGAATCTCGGCAGTTTAACCTTCAGGCGATCGATGACACTTGCTGCCTCCCGCTTCATCGCGCCGGTGTTGAGGAAGCGGAGCGGGCGCGGCAGCCAAGAGGGGAAAGAGATTTCTCGTCCGCAATAGAAATTCTGTACCGGGGTCAGGTTGTCGAAAAGCGCCAGATCCTGATAGACGGTTTCAATACCGGCGCGGCGGGCCGCCGCCGTTGAATGGAGCGATACGGGCGCACCATCCACGAGGATCTCTCCTTCGTCGAGACTATGAAGCCCACTGATGCATTTGACGAGCGTCGACTTGCCGGCGCCGTTGTCACCCAAGAGCGCGGTTACCTCACCTGCATAGGCATCAAAGCTTACATTTTTCAGGGCATGGATGGCGCCAAAGCGCTTCTGGGCGTTTCGAACCGAAAGGGCCGGTGTGGTAGATGCAGGGTTCATTGCACTCTCGCCGATTGAAGCACACGCGCGCGCGCCTCGAGATGGTTACGAAGCACGTCGGCCTCTACGGCGATGACAATGACGAGCCCAATCGCGATCATTTGAAAGAACACGTCGACCCCTAGAAGGTTAAGGGCGTTGCGGATGACGCCGATCAGCACGGCGCCGATCAGGGCGTGGCCGAGATGGCCTCGTCCGCCAAGGAAGCTGGCGCCACCGATAATCACCGCAGCAATCGTGTCGAGCTCCAAAAGATTGCCGTAGATTGGCGAGGCGGCAGCGGTCCGTCCTGCGAGCAGCACCGCGCCGACACCTGCACAAAAGCCGCAAATAATGTAGGTTGCGAGCAGAACGCCCTTTACCGGTATACCCATGCTTCTGGCGGCACTCGGCGCGCCGCCGACCGCATAGATCCATCGGCCAAAGACCATCGACTTCGTCAGGATCAGAAAAAGAAGCCCGAACATCGCAACGGCAAAGAAGGAATTGGGCACACCAAGCGTCGTACCGCCGCCGATTGCAGTCACCGCATCGGGCATCCCGCGCATGGTGGTGTGGCCGGGCGCCAATGCAAGTGCCAGGCCACGGCAGATACTCAAGGTCGCAAGTGTAATGATAAAGGGGTGTGGCAGCCGGCCATAGACAAAGACCAGGCCGTTGACCGCACCGATAGCAGCGCCGGCAAGCAGCATGGCGATAATGACGACGATCGAGGAGTCGACGTGCTGGTAGACAAGTCCGCCGATGACTGTTGCTAGCGCCAGATTCGAGCCTACAGACAGGTCGATGCCGCGCGTCAGGATAACGAGTTGCTGCCCCATTGCCACAACAGCAATCACTGCTGTCTGCGCCAGGATGTTCCCCAGGTTAACGGGCTTTAGAAAAGCCGGCGTGATCAAACTGACGACGGCGATGAGCATGATCAGGATCAATAGCGGGCCAAGGCTCAATAGCTTCAGTCCGAATGTGATGCCGGATTGTCTCGGATGGAAGGTTGCATCTTGCGAACCACCAGGCCGGGACGAATTCTGAGGCATAATCCCGGAGTCTTCCAAATTCCCCTAGCCTCCCCCGTTTTTTATACATAAGAAACATATGATACACGTGCGTCAACTTGTTTTTTATGGATAAGTAATCATGCCAGGAGTTGTGCCATGAGAACGGATACGACCTTCAAGCGGGCATTCAATGATATGATCGATATCATTCGGACGCTCGATCTTGGGGAGGAATTGCCGTCCGAAAATGCACTGCGCGCCCAGCTTGGCGTGAGCAGAACAACGGTGCGGAAGGTGCTGGCCGGGATGTCCGCACGTGGGATCATCATATCTGAAGCGCACAGGCGGATCATAGGTGAACAGCCGCAGCAGATAGAGCGCTATCCGAAGGAAGAGACCTTAGCCATTTCGGAACAGGTCGAGACGAGTTTCATGGAATGGATGCTGCGCGGCGATGCCTGTCCGGGTACAGAAATCAATGAGGCGGAATTAGCTCGGAAATTCGGCGTCGCGACAACGATCGTGCGTGAGTTTCTCAATCGATTTCAGAAATATGGGCTGATCGAGAAACGTCAGAATGCAGGCTGGGTTTTTAAAGGGTTCACCGCCAGTTTCGCTCTCGAACTGTTCGAGATCAGAGAGATGTTCGAAATGCGCTCCGCACGGCTGTTCGCTACGCTGCCCGACGGGTCGCCGGTCTGGAAGCAGATCCAATCTATGCGGGCGGCACATTTGGAACTGCTCGCGGATATCGACGCTCGGTTTCAGGATTTCTCCGAGCTGGACAGCCGCTTCCACCGGCTGATTACGGCAGTCGCGCCAAACCGCTTTATCGAAAGCTTCCAAGACGTGATAGCCATGGTCTTCCACTATCACTATCAGTGGAACAAGCGTGATGAACGCGCGCGGAATGAGGTGGCCATTGGGGAACATCTCGCGCTGATCGAAGCCCTCGAAAGCCGCAATATCGCGTTGATCGATCGCGCATGCCGGTTGCATCTGACTTCCGCCCGCGAAACTTTGCTTCACTCGATCGCGTGATAACGTTGCATGGCAGAGATGTGCGCAGGACGATGCGTTTTGCAGCAGCCTGTCAGAGCGGTTCAGCCTTTCCTGGAATCGCTTTAACCCCGGCTTTCATCTCCCGCAGGCGCCGCTCGCGGCAAGCGGCGATCGCCCGGTCGATGATCAGGCTTGCGGCGAGGTGATCCTCGAATACCATGTCGACCTCGATCACCCGGCTCTTTTCGGCGAGCTGCGCCGCCTTGCCGTGATGGCCGGAGAGGCGGACGAAATCCTTGGACGTGGTAACGATCAGAAGGCCCTGCCGCTCGGCGCTCGTCAGGATGTCGTCGATCTCCTCCTCGGTCAGGTGCTCGTGATCGCCGAAGGACTTGGCGACAACGATCTCGGCGCCGCGGGATTCGACCGTGCGGAAGAATTTGGCGGGATCGGCGATGCCGGCGAAGGCGAGCACTTTCGTGCCGGCCAGCGTATTGTCGCCGCGCACTTTCAGCGATGCGGTGAAATAGGGCTTTGCCGCGCGCGCCGCCATGCGGACGATCCTGTCGGCGGCATTGCCGCCGCCGACCTTCAGCAGCGCCGTCGCAGAGCGCAGCTGCTGGCGGATCGGCGCGCGGACCGGGCCGCCGGGCACGATATGGCCGTTGCCGAGACCGCGCGTCGCGTCGATGACGAGCAGGGCATAGTCGATCGCCAGCCGGGCGCTCTGGAAACCGTCATCCATGATGATGAGATCGGCGCCCTCCGCCACCAGGCGCGCAGCACCCTCGACGCGCCGGCGGGAAATCACCGTCAAGGCCTCCTGGGCAAGCAGCAACGGCTCGTCGCCGACGGCGCCCGCCCGGTGATGATCGGGATCGACGACGGTCGTCACATCAAGCGAGCCGCCGTATCCTCTGCTGAGAAAGCCGGGCGTCAGCCCCTTCGCCTTGGCGGCACGGGCGATCGTCAGCGCCGTCGGCGTCTTGCCGGCGCCGCCGACGGTGAAATTGCCGACGCAGATGACCGGAATGGGAACGGAGGCGCGGCGCGCATGGGCCATGCGGTGGCCGGCGATACGGCCATACAGAAAAGAAAGCGGCAGCAGCAGCCAGGCCCGCCAATCGGCTTTCCTCCACCAGAACGGCGGCGCTTCGGATATCATCTTGCCGTCCCGCTCCCCTGCCCGCCTCTGTTACGGCCAGTCCCCTGCTTCTCGACGGCGGGATTGAGAAGCCAAAACCTGAAAAAATGCAAGCCCTTACCCGTCAGGCCGGCTGCAGATCCGGCAGCAGCGTCTCGATGGCGGTGATGTCATCGAGCACATGATCCGCCGCGGCGGCAAGCGTCTCTCGCGAACCGGTGCCGGTCAGCACCGCGATCCGCAGGCCCGTGCCGGCATTCAGCCCCATGTGCAGATCGTGATTGTTGTCGCCAACCATGGCGACCTCGGCTGGCGAAAGACCGGTCGCGGCGCAGAAGCCGAGCACCATGCCGGGCTCCGGCTTGACGCCGAAACCGCTGTCGTAGCCGGCGATATAATCGACATAGCAGGCGAAACCGAAGCGTTCCGCCGTCTGGCGGATCGACCGTTCATTGTCGCTGGAGGCGACACCGAGCTTGAAGCCGCGCCGATGCAGCCGGGCGAAAAAGCCGGCGAGGTCGGTCACCGGCACGGAAAATTCGGCGGCGCTGGAAAAGAGATCGTCGAGGCGGACCGTCAGCTCGCCAACATCGACCATCGAACCCGCGGCAACGAGACCCTCGGCAATCTGGCGGGTATTGCCGGCGGCAAGCAGGCTGTCGGGAACGATATGGCCGGTCACCGGATTCATGCCGCAGGCGGAAAGAAGCCGGTTGGCGAGAAGCTCGTCCCCTTGGGCGGCGATGCGGGCAAGCTCGCGGTTGACCGGCAGCCAGCTCTCATCATAGTCGAGCAGTGTGCCGTCCTTATCGAAGAGGATGCCTTTGATACCAGTCGCAGCCGACATCTTAGCTCCTCAGACCTGGGCCGCGGTCTTGGGCAGCAGCCGCGCCTTCACCGTCAGCGGATTGATATAGGGTTCCAGCCCCTTGACTGTCGCAGTCAGCGCGCCGCGCATCTCGTGCACGGCGGTGATGCCGGCTTCGATCATATTGCGGCGGGCTTCGTCATTGGTCAGCAGGTAATGCACGCCCTTGGCCAGCATTTCGGTATCGCGCACCATGCGGGCGCTGCCGCTGCGGGCAAGCTTCTGATAGGCCTCGCGGAAATTCTGCACATGGCCCCCGGAGAGAATGGCGCAGCCGAGCATGGCCGGCTCCAGCGGGTTCTGGCCGCCTTCGGCAAAGAGCGAACGTCCGACGAAGGCGATTTCCGTCAGGCGGAGATAAAGACCCATTTCGCCGATCGTATCGCCGAGGAAGATATCGACATCGGCCGACAAGACATCGTCGCGGGTGCGACGGGCGACCTTCAGCCCCTGCTTGACGAGCGCTGCCTCGATCTCGTCGCTGCGCTCGGGATGGCGCGGCACGATGATGGTCAATTGATGGTCGCGCTCCCTGAGCGCCCGATGAACGATGGCGGCGGCATTCTCCTCGCCGTCGAAGGTCGAGATCGCCGCCCAGGTCTTTCTCTCGCCGATCTGCTTCTTATAGCGGGCGAAGACAGCGCTGTCATAAGGTGGTGCGTCGGTATCGACCTTCAGATTGCCCGAGGTGATGACCGGGACAGCACCGAGATCGCGGAAACGTTCGGCATCGACATCCGACTGGGCGATGACCAGGGCGAGATTCTCGAACAAGGCTTCGGCGATCGCCGGGCGGCGGCGCCAGCGGGCAAAGGAGCGGTCCGACATGCGGGCATTGATCAGGATCTGCGGAATGCGGCGGCGGCCGAGCTCCAGCACCGTTGCCGGCCAGATCTCGGATTCGGCGATGATGGCGCAATCGGGCTGCCAATAATCGAGGAAGCGGCTGACGGAGGGCTTCAGGTCGAGCGGCACATATTGATGGATCGCTTCCTGGCCGAGGCGCTCGGCGGCGAGCTTGGCAGACGTGATGGTGCCGGTCGTCAGGACGACATGGATATCGCGGCGGCGGATTTCGCGGATCAGCGGGATGACGGCGTTGGTTTCACCGACGCTTGCGGCGTGGAACCAGAGGAGCGGGCCCTGCGGCCGGTTGGCGCTCGGATAGCCGAAGCGCTCCAGGCGGCGCGCCCGATCTTCCTTGCCCTTGGCCGTGCGGTAGTGGAGATAGAGGCCGACGACTGGAGAGGCCACGGTTCCCGCCAGACGGTATGCGCTCAGACCGAACCGCGCCATCCGAGAACTCATCGCGCCAGCCTCCGATCAAAACCGATCGACATCAAACCCATTCCCTAATTATCGTTGCGGCCGCAATGGCCGATTAATTTGTTCAGAATGCGTCAAACAATCCGGATCGACGGGCGCGCCCAATGCACCAAAGCCCCGCTCGACGAGCGGCCGGCCGGCGGCACTTGCTAAGCTCAGCCCTTGGGCTTTTCCTGCGGATCGAGCAAACGATGCATGTGGACGATGAAGTAGCGCATATGCGCATTGTCGACCGTCTGCTGCGCCTTCGCCTTCCAGGCCGTCAGCGCCGCGGCATAATCCGGGAAAATGCCGACGATATCGAGACCCTGCAGATCACGGAACTGGACGTCATCGAGGCTTTCCAGTTCGCCGCCAAAAACGAGATGCAAAAGCTGCTTCTTGTCACCGGATTCAGTCATTTTTTGTTCTCTTTCTGCCTATTCTCCTCCGCCACCCCATCTGCGGGATTTTGACGGAAACGTCAACTGTCTCGTCGCCCCGCAAAGGCCGCGAGGAATTCGCCAAGGCGGGGCGTTGGGGCCGCGCAGAGGACCTTGTGGGTCACTTCGGGGCGGTTGTAGACGATCGGCCTGCCTTCGAGGTCGACGAGGCCGCCGCCGGCGCAAACGAGGATCAGATCGGCGGCAGCCAGATCCCAATCATGTGAATTGCCCTTGACGAAGGTGCCTTCGAGACGACCGTCCGCCACCATGGCGATGCGATAGGCGAGCGAGGGAATGTACTTCTCGCGCGTGACCCGGTCGCGAAACTCCGGCGGAAAAGCCTTCAGCAGATCTTCGCCGATTGCAAGGCGGCTCATCTCTTCCGGTCCGGCGGCCGAGACGGTGAACGGTACGCCGTTCTTCAGCGCCACGCCACCTTCAACCGCCTCATAAAACTCCTCGAGCGCCGGGGCATAGAGCACACCGGCGACCGGCCGGCCGCGATGAACCACCGCGACGCTGACGCACCAAACCTTCTGGCCGCCGAGGAAGGCGCGCGTGCCGTCGATCGGATCGATGATGAACAGCGTCTCGCGTGAGAGACGGTCGGCATCGTCGTCGGTTTCTTCCGACAGCCAGCCATAATCCGGCCGGGCTTTGCGCAGAATGGTCTCGAGCGTCTTGTTTGCGGCGAAATCGGCGGCGCTGACGGGAGAACGATCCTCATTCTTCCACCAGACTTCAGGAGACTGGTTGAAGAAGCTGAAAGCGACGGCGCCCGCCTCTTTCGCAGCATCGGCGATCAGCGCAAGATCGCTCTGCCAGCGGGCCTTTTCCACGTCGCTCATCCCGTCAATCCGTTTCTCAATTCAATAGCAGGAGCATGATGTCGTCCGAAAACCGCTCACACTTTTCGGCATCATGCTCTAAAGCGCGTCGCGATCTTTCAGATTCGCTTGCCACGCTTTAGGTCTTTGCTTTTCCGCATGTCTTTATCGCAAAACCGCGCACACTTTTGCGAGACATGCTCTAGCGCCCCGCGAGCGTCATGCCTTCGATGGCGAAGGTGGGGGCCGCAACGCCGAACTTGCGATCAATGTCGTTTGCCGGCGTCAGGCGCATGAACATCTCCTTGAGGTTCGAGGCGATCGTCACTTCGGAGACCGGGAAGGTGAGTTCGCCGTTCTCGATCCAGAAGCCGGTGGCACCGCGGCTGTATTCGCCGGTGATCATGTTGACGCCGTGGCCGATCAATTCGGTGACATAAAAACCGTTGCCGACGCCGCGGATCAAATCCTCCGGCGCGATGTCGCCGGGTTCCAGGGCGAGGTTGGTGGAGGAGGGCGAGACGGAAGTGCCGCCGCGCACGCCGCGGCCGTTGGTCTTCAGACCCAACTCGCGCGCGGTCGAGGTCGAGAGGAACCAGTGCTTCAAGACGCCGTCCTCGATCATCACCAGCCGCTCGCCGGACACGCCCTCGCCGTCGAAGGGCCGCGAGGAGGGCCCCCGCACGATCAGCGGATCGTCGGTGATCGACAGGCCGGATTTCAGCACCTGCTGCCCCATCTTATCGCGCAGGAAGCTGGACTTGCGGGCGACGGCAGCGCCATTGATCGCACCGGCGATATGGCCGACGAAGCCGCGGGCGACGCGCGGGTCGAAGATCACCGTGACGTCCTTGCCGGTCGGCACCTGGCGCGGATTGATACGCTTGATCACCCGTTCGCCGGCGCGACGGCCGATTTCAGCGGGGTCGTCGAGCTCAGCATAATAGAGGCGGCTGTCGAAATCATAATCGCGCTCCATGCCGGTGCCTTCGCCAGCGATGACGCTGACGGAATGGCCGAAACGCGAGGCCATGTAACTGCCCTCGAAACCGTGCGAGGTGACAAGAACGAGGCCGCCCATGCCGGCCGACGCACCGGCACCGGAGGAATTGGTGACGCCCTTGACCGCAAGGGCGGCTGCTTCTGCGGCAAGGCTCGCCTCGCGCAACATCTCGGAGGAGACCTCGGTGGTATCGAGCAATTGCAGGTCGGGATAGGATTTTGAAAGGCTCGCCTCATCGGCAAGGCAGGCGAAGGGGTCTTCCGGGGAAACCTTGGCCATGGCGACGGCGCGTTCGGCCAGCGCCTGGAGATCGAAGCCCGGATTGGCCGAAACGCTGGCGACACGCTTGCCGATGAAGACGCGCAGGGAAAAATCGTCGCTTTCGGAGGATTCCGTGCCCTCGACCTTGCTGAGGCGGACGCTGACCGATTGCGAGCGCGACCGGACGACGACAGCGTCGGCGGCATCGGCCCCTGCCTTCCTTGCCAGATCGATCAATTGACTTGCGCGGGAAAGAAGTGTCGAGGAATCAATTTCAGAGGACATGATTTGGCCTTTCCTTCGGCTTCCATTTATTGTGCACTCTCCAAAGCATCAAGGCCGCCGCCACCGATTCTTTGTCGGGGCTGCTTGCTTGCTCCCCGCCATTGAAAGAAATTGCCAGCATGTCAGCGCCCAATGCCCTTTTTTCCGAAACGATCCTGCTGCTCGGCGGCGCGGTGGTCGCCGCGCCGATCTTCAAGAAACTCGGGCTCGGCACTGTGCTCGGCTACCTCGCCGCCGGCATCGTCATCGGCCCGGTCTTCCACGGCATCACCGATGGCGAACAGATCCTCAATGTCGCCGAACTCGGCGTCGTCTTCCTGCTCTTTATCATCGGGCTGGAGTTGAAACCCACCCGCCTCTGGCAGATGCGGCGCGACATCTTCGGCCTCGGCACGGCGCAGGTGGTGGTGACGGGGCTGGCGCTGACCGCACTTGCCTGGTTTTCCCAGGTTCTCGACTGGCGCGGCAGCATCGTTGCCGGCTTCGGCCTGGCGCTGTCTTCGACGGCCTTTGCCATGCAGATCCTCGAGGGCGACGGCGACGTCAATACGAGATACGGGCAGCGCTCCTTTTCGATGCTGCTGTTCCAGGACCTGGCGATCGTGCCGCTGCTGGCGCTGATCACCATCCTCGACGGCGGCGACAAGGGCAACAACGCGCCGCTCTTCGATTTCGCCGTCGCTGTCGGCGCGGTTGCGGCGATGATCGTCATGGGGCGCTACCTGCTGACGCCGCTTTTCCAGATCATCGCCCGGACCGGCGCGCGGGAAGCGATGATCGCCGCCGCCCTCTTCGTCGTCATGGGATCGGCGAGCCTGATGCAGCTTGCCGGGCTTTCGATGGCGATGGGCGCCTTCCTGTCCGGCGTGATGCTTGCCGAATCCTCCTACCGGCATGAGCTGGAGGCGGATATCGAGCCGTTCCGCGGCGTGCTGCTCGCCATCTTCTTCATCGCCGTCGGCCTGTCGCTGGAACTCGACGTCCTCGCTGACAACGCGCTCTTCGTCATCGTCGCCGTACCGATCATCATGGCCGTCAAGGCGATCGTCATTTATGGGCTCTGCCGGATCTCGGGCTCCCCGCACAACGATGCGATCCGCATCGCCTTCCTGTTGCCGCAGGGCGGCGAATTCGGCTTCGTGCTGTTCACCGCGGCAGGTGCGGTCGGGCTGATGTCGACGAGCACGGCCTCGCTGCTGATCGCAATCGTCACGCTGTCCATGGCACTGACGCCGATCGGGGCGGCCCTTTCGAAGCGGCTGCTGCGCGGCGACGAACAGGAGGAACTGGACGAGGATTTCGAGGGTGCGGGCGCCGACGTGCTGATGGTCGGCTTCTCCCGTTTCGGCCAGATCGCCGCCCAGATCCTGCTTGCCGGCGGGCGCAACGTCACCGTCATCGATTTTTCGGCCGACCGCATCCGCCAGGCCTCCTCCTTCGGCTTCCGCATCTATTTCGGCGATGGCGCCCGCAAGGACGTGTTGCGCTCGGCCGGCATCGACCGGGCGAAGATCGTGCTCGTCTGCACGCAGAAGAAAGAAGTCACCGACAAGGTGGTAGAGCTGGTGCAAGCAGATTATCCGCACACGCGGCTCTACGTGCGCTCCTACGACCGCATCCACTCCATCGAACTGCGCAACAAGGGTGTCGACTACGAGCTGCGTGAAACGCTGGAATCGGGCCTGCTCTTCGGACGGCGAACACTGGAGGCGCTCGGCGTTTCCGAGGTCGCCGCCTACGAAATCGGCGAGGATATCCGCAAGCGCGACGAGGCACGCTTGGTGCTGCAGGTGTCCGAAGGGCTACAGGCCGGGCGCGACATGCTGTTTTCCCACCCCGTCCGCCCCGAACCGCTGGTCAAGCCGAGGCGCGCTGCCGATCCCTTCGAGGACGATCCGCTGGCCGGCACCGCGGATGCAGCGGCGGACGCGTAGATCGATTCCAGGAGGTGTGAAGCTTGAGCGGATCGAAAGGGCCAGATCCGACACGAACCACGACTTGGAGACGATTTAAAAGGCACCGCCGGGACAAACGCTACTGCCAGAATCTGTCAGCATGTCTCGGTAGAGGTGCTCCTGACTGACAACAGGAGCTTGCCGTGATCGAAAGCAATAGCATTCTACTCTTCGTAACCGACGCGCCAAAGAGCGCTAGCTTCTATAGCCAACTGCTCGAGCAGGAGCCCGTTGAGGCCAGCCCGACCTTCGCCATGTTCATCCTGCCTTCGGGTCTGGCACTTGGACTCTGGAGCAAGACGGGAGTCGAGCCGGCGCCGGCTGCGACGGGCGGCGGCTGCGACCTCGGTTTCAAGGTGGCGACAGCAGACATGGTCGATACGCTTCACGCCGAATGGCAGGGCAAGGGCGCGACCATCCTCTTGCCGCCGACCAACCTCGATTTCGGCCGCACCTTCGTCGCAGCGGATCCCGACGGGCATCGCCTGCGCGTCTATAACGTGGCGGAAGGTTGAAACATGTCCCGCAACTGGATCGCAGTGGCATCGGCAAACCATGTCCGCATCGGGCGCGAAGCTGGCTTCATGCAGGTCTGTCACGGAAAGGCCGCTCCGCTTAGGCGGAGCGCGCCTGGTGACCGCGTGATCTATTATTCGCCGACCGAAACATTTGGCGGCAAGGATCGCCTGCAGGCGTTCACGGCAATTGGCGTGGTCGAGGAAACGGCGGCATATCAGGTGGAAGTTCACCCCGGTTTCCGCCCCTGGAGGCGCGATGTCGCCTGGTGGCGGGCCGTGGAAACGCCGATCCGGCCGCTGCTCGGCCGGCTGTCTTTCACAAGCGATCGGGGAGGCTGGGGCTATCGATTGCGCTTTGGTCTCTTCGAAATCGATAATGATGATGCCGAGCTCATAGCCGAAGCGATGCTCAGTGAACCGTTCATGCATGTCGCCCGGAAGTATGCGACGGTTCCCGTGCAATGCAGTTTAGCGCTTTAGCCGCGCTTCGATTTCCCGATCGAGAGCAAATTTCAGGTCGTCCTTGACGCCGACGGACATGGCGAGGACGTCGCGGGCCTTGAGGAAATCCATGACGCCGGTGCGGCCGACCGTCGGGCGCAAGAAGATATGCGGCGGTCGAAGCTTGAGCTTCAGCGAGATCGCCGTCTGCATCATCAGCTGGCCGGAACCGAAGATGCTCTCCATGCGGTTCGGAATATGGGTGCCGTCACCTTCCGGCGCGCCGACGACATCGATGCCGACAACGATGTCGGCAAGATCCATCAGGCATTCATAGGGCACCGGATTGCTGATGCCGCCGTCGATCATCACGCGGTCGCGCAGGCGCACCGGCATGAAGACGGCGGGGATGGCGGAAGAGGCGGCGAGCGCCGGGAACAGTTCGCCCTGCTCGATGATGACTTCGCATTGCCCGTAATAATCGGTGGTGATGACCTTCATCGGAACCAGTAGGTCCTCGAAGCGCGCGGGCAGCTCGGACGGCAGGAAGGCCTTGAGGATCCGCTCCAGATTAAACTGGCCGATGCGGATACCCTTGGCCACCGCATCGCGCACCGTCGCCGGCCTCAGGCCCCAGATGCGGGCGACGACCGCCGTCTTGTTGCCGACGGTCGCCAGCGCATGTTCGCGGATCTCGGCGCCGGACATGCCGGCGGCCATGCCTGCCCCCATGATCGCGCCGATCGACGAGCCTGATACCGCCACCGGCCGGATGCCGAGTTCGTCGAGCGTCTCGATGACATGGATATGGGAAAGCCCGCGCGCGCCGCCACCGCCAAAAGCGACCGCGACCGTTGGCAAATCGCTGATCGCGGGCAATTTCGGGCTGATGATCTCTGCCTGCTGCACGCCCGCCCCCGCTTATTGCGGCTGATATCGGAAGAAATGCACCCTCGTATCGCCAAAGATGCGGCTTTCGAGGAAAACATAGGAAGGATGCACGGAAACGACAACATCGGCGCGTTCTTCGAGCACCGCAATCGCGCCTGGCTGCAGCCAGCCGCCCTCGGCCGCCGCCGCCATCGCCTTTTCGCCGAGACCCTTGCCATAGGGCGGGTCGGCAAAGAGCACGTCGAAGGCTTCGAGATTGCCGACGCTGCCGAGATCGGTTGCATCGCGGCGCAGGATGCGCGTGCGGCCGTGCAGGCCGAGCGCATCGATGTTCTCCCAAAGCAGCGCCCTGCCCTCGACGCTGTTTTCGACGAAGAGCGCATGGCGACAGCCGCGTGAAACCGCTTCGAGGCCGACGGCGCCGGTTCCGGCAAAAAGGTCGAGAATCCGGGTGCCATCGACACACTCCGGATAGGCATGGCTCAATATATTGAACAGGCTCTCGCGCGTCCGGTCGGCAGTCGGCCGGATCTCGTTGGATTTTGGCACGGCGAGAGGCCGTCCGCGAAACTCACCGCCGACGATCCGCACCGCGCGTCATTCCTTTTCCTCTACCACCACCTTTGGACGGCCCGCCCGCAGGCCTGTCGCCGCCCGACCGGTCGCCTTTCGGCCGGTCACCTTTCGGATTGCCGGAAAAACTCTTGGCCCCACCAGGCTTGGGCCCACCGGGCTTGGGCGCAAAGCCCTTGCCGCGCGGCCTATCACCAGAAGGTTTGTCACCCGAGGGCTTGTCGCCGAACGATCTTTCACCGCGGGGACGCTCGGAGCGGCCCTCGCCGGCAGAGCCTCTGGCTGCCCGCGGACGCTCATCACCGTCCTCGCGCGGCCTGCGATCGCCACGCGGCTTATCGCCGAAGGGCCGGTCTCCACGCGAAGGACGATCACCGAAGGGCCGGTCGCCGCGCGGACGCTCCGAACGGCCTTCACCGGTGGAGGCTCTGGCGGCACGAGGACGCTCATCACCGTCCGCACGCGGCTTGCGATCACCCCGCGGCTTGTCGCCAAAGGGACGATCACCGCGCGAAGGACGGTCACCGAACGGCCGATCGCCGCGCGCCGGGCGGTCGCCAAAACCGCGGTCTTCACGAGCGGGGCGATCACCAAAGGCGCGCTTGCGGCCGGAGCCCTCGCCCTCATCCTTGCGACGAGGCTGCTCGCTGGAGCGTATCCATTCGCCATCCTCTTCGCGCACGCGGTTTACCTGCGTACGCGGGCGATCTTCGATGCGATCGAAACCAGTGCCTTTTGCCGGCGACTGCTCGCCGCGCTTGCGCGCGGTCTGCGCATTCTTGGCAGCTTTCGCCGCTGCCTTTTCGCCAAGAGGCCGGGCGCCGGGCGCCATCCAGACATTGGCGCTGCGGCGCTGACCGAGCGGCTGGGGACGCTTCGGCTTGTCGTCGTCCCTGCGGCCGCCGTCGCGGCGATCATCATCTTTGCGCCCCCCGCCGTGGCGGTCGTCGCGCTTGGTGTCGAGGCGGCTCAGCGCCCGTTCGCGCTTGTCCTCGTCGCGGCGCGGCCGTTCGCGCTTTTCCGGCGCTGCGGGCTCTGCCTCTTCCTCGGCAGCGACGGCCGCCGCATTGTAGATCGGCGCGTCGAAATTCGCCTTGGCTTCCTCGATGAGGCGCGGGCCGAGCTGGTCGCGGAGTGTGCGGCCGCGCACTTCGATGACATGGCCTTCCGGCAAGTCGCCCAGCTGGAACGGGCCATAGGAAATACGGATCAGGCGATTGACGTCGAGGCCGAGCGCACCGAGCACGTTCTTGATTTCGCGGTTCTTGCCTTCGCGAAGACCCATGGTGATCCAGACGTTCGAGCCTTGCGTGCGGTCGAGCGTCGCCTCGATCGAGCCGTAAAGCACACCGTCGACGGCGATGCCGTCCTTCAGCTTGTCGAGTGCGTCCTGATCGATCTCGCCATGGGCGCGGACCCGGTAACGTCTCAGCCAGCCGGTCGCCGGCAGCTCGAGCGCACGGGCGAGACCGCCGTCATTGGTTAAGAGCAGCAGGCCTTCGGTGTTGATGTCGAGGCGTCCGATCGACATGACGCGCGGCAGTTCTTCCGGCAGGTTGTCGAAGACAGTCGGCCGGCCTTCCGGATCGGCATTGGTGGTCACCAGCCCGGTGGGCTTATGATAAAGCCACAGCCTGGTGCGTTCGATGCCGCGGATCGGCACGCCGTCGACTTCGATGCGGTCGGCGAGCGTGACGTTGACGACGGGGGTTTCGAGAACCCTGCCGTTCAGCGTCACACGGCCTTCCATGATCATCCGTTCGATGTCGCGGCGGGAGGCGACGCCGGCGCGCGCCATCACCTTGGAAATGCGTTCGGCATTGGCCTCGCCATCGGTCTCGGCGGCGATCGCGCGTGCGGCCGCAGGCTTTGCCGGCTTCTCGCCGCCCACCTTCGGGTCGGCTTTCGACCTGATATCCCGTGAAAGGGGCTTTGCGCCCGGGCGTTTTGGCTTGTCTTTGGGTGTCATTTGTTGTTTGCCTGCCTTTTGGGCCTGTCTATCAGGTCACGCATCTGCGGTTAAGTGGAAATTCGTGCGATCGTGAAGACAAATCGTTTCATGGAGATGGCGCTTGAAGAAGCGCGCGCCGCCGGAGAACGCGGCGAGGTGCCGATCGGCGCCGTCGTCGTTATCGACGATATTGCCGTTTCACGCTCAGGAAACCGCACGCGCGAACTCAAAGACGTCACCGCGCACGCCGAAATCGCCGCAATCCGGTTCGCCTGCGAAGCGCTCGGGCAGGAACGTCTTGCCGGCGCCGATCTCTACGTGACACTCGAGCCTTGCACCATGTGCGCGGCAGCCATCTCGTTTGCGCGTATCCGCAGGCTCTATTACGGCGCCGAGGACCCGAAGGGCGGCGCCGTCGACAATGGCGTGCGATTCTATGCGCAACCGACCTGTCACCACGCCCCGGAGGTCTATTCCGGTTTCAACGAGGTCCAATCGGCCGATATGCTGCGAAGGTTCTTTTCGCAAAGGAGAGAGGCGCCGTAGTCCCAGCGCCTCTGCGCGGCGCCGTCATCCTTGCCGGCGCGCCGAACATGCTATTGCAGGAGGTTCCACCACTGCTTGCCGGTGTTGGCGACCGCTGCATCCTTCTTGCGTTTCTTCTGCTTCTTCAACTCGGGCTCGCCGACATCGTCGAGCTTTGCCGGATCGTCAACGGTGCGGTAGCCGGGCGGCGGATCTGATATATAGCGGCGCTGATCGATATAGGAGCCCTTCTGCAGGGCGCGGGCTTCGCGATAGGCCTTGGTCTGGGCTTCCGTCGTACGCCGGCCGCCTTCGATCGCAGAGCTTGCGAGCGGCGAGCGGTAATTCGGATTGTCCGAATTCGCGTCAGCTTCCGAAACGAGACGGGCGCGGGTCTCCTCCGGCGATTCAAGCCATTGCGGGTTGTCCTTGTTGGCGACCGTCTGCTGCGGCGCAACGAGGGTCTCTTTCTGCGCCTGGGCCGGCAGCACCAGCGTCGGTCGCGGCGTGTACTTGACGCCCTTGTTCTTCGGGTCCGGTCCGGTCAACGACACGGACTGGCCGAGATCGTCGGTCAACTGTTCCATGGCGGTCTTGTCGGTGCCGTAGGTCGGGCTGCTGGCGCAACCGGACACCAGGGAACATCCCGCCATGACGACAGACAGGCAGGCGCCCATACGGAACCAATGCGTTGCTAACATGAAAACCCTTCCAGCCCTGCCGGTGCAATCATCGCCCAACCGGACAACCGTCCCCCTGACGCAAAAATCCGGCCATTTTCAGGCAGCTTTTACCGGATGAACCGCGAAAGCGCAATTCACCCGGCAATATTCTTCACGTGAGCGCGGCGAGTTCGCGAAGGGCGGCGGCGTCGCGGGCCGAAACATCGGGATATTCCGGATCGGAACCGACATCCCTGGTGATGCGCCAGGAGCGGGCGCATTTTTCACCCTCTGCCAGCTTCGGCACGACGCTGACCTCAGGCACCTCAGCCAGGCGGAAGGCTTCCGCCGGGCCTTCACCGGCGTTGATCTCGATTGCCGAGGTGATGCAGACTTCGGTGAAGTCCTGGCCTTCCAGCGCCTTCAGCAATTCCGGATCGGCGATGTGGACAAGCGGAGCCGCTTCCAGCGAAGAGCCGATGCGCTTGTCCTTGCGCTCGATTTCCAGGGCGCCGGTCACGACCGAACGCACGGCGCGGATCTTCTTCCACTTCTCGGCCAGGGCATCGTTGCGCCATTCCTTTGCGACCGGAGCAAACTGCTCCAGATGCACGGAAACGGCGGCCGGATTGCGCGACAGCCAGGCTTCCTCGGTGGTGAAGGGCAGCATCGGGGCAAGCCATGTCACCATGCAATCGAAGATCTGACGGATGACGTGCAGGCTGGCGCGCCGGCGCAGGCTCGACGGCGCATCGCAATAGAGCGCATCCTTGCGGACATCGAAATAGAAGGCCGACAGCTCGACATTGGCGAAATCGATCAGCGCGCGGGCGATCTTCTTGAAGTCGAAGGCATCGTAGTTCTCGCGCACCATCTCATCGAGTTCGGCAAGCCGGTGCAGCATCAGCTGCTCCAGCTCCGGCAGGTCGACAAGCGCGATCTCCTCGCCCTTGTCGTGGGCGAGCGTGCCGAGCATCCAGCGGATGGTGTTGCGCAGCTTGCGATAGGCGTCGACATTGGTCTGGATGATCGTCTTGCCGACGCGCAGGTCGTCGGCATAATCCGAGGTCATCACCCAGAGGCGCAGGATATCGGCGCCGGCGTCCTTCATCACCTCCTGCGGGGCGGTGACGTTGCCCTTCGACTTCGACATCTTCTCGCCCTTCTCGTCCATGGTGAAGCCATGGGTGAGGACGGCATTGTAAGGCGCACGGCCGCGGGTGGCCGCCGATTCCAGCAGCGACGAATGGAACCAGCCGCGATGCTGGTCGGAACCTTCGAGATAAAGATCGGCCGGCCATTTCAGATCCGGGCGGTCTTCGAGCGTGAAGGTGTGCGTCGAGCCAGAGTCGAACCAGACGTCGAGGATATCCATGACCTGGGTCCAGCGGGAATGGTCGTGGTCATTGCCGAGGAACCGCTCCTTGGCGCCTTCGGCAAACCAGGCGTCGGCGCCCTCATGTTCAAAGGCTTCGAGGATGCGGGCATTGACGGCTTCATCGACCAGAACCTTGCCCTGCTCGTCGGCAAAGACGGCGATCGGCACGCCCCAGGCGCGCTGACGCGAGAGCACCCAGTCCGGGCGGCCCTCGATCATGGCGCGCAGGCGGTTCTGGCCGGCGGCGGGCACGAAGCGCGTGTCGTCGATCGCACCGAGCGCGCGCGAACGCAGCGTCGTGCCGTCGGCAAGGGTCTTGTCCATATAGACGAACCATTGCGGCGTGTTACGGAAGATGACCGGCTTCTTCGAGCGCCAGGAATGCGGATACTGATGCTTCAGACGGCCGCGGGCGAAGAGCGCGCCGCGGGCGATCAGTTCCCTGATGACACGGTCGTTGGCATCGCCCTTCTTGCCGTTGTCATCGATGACGCGGGCGCCCTCGAAGCCGGGGGCGTCTGATGTGTAGAAGCCGCCGTCGTCGACCGGGAACGGGATCTTGGTCTCGATGCCGCGGGCCTCAAGCGTGCGGACAGCCGACATCCAGGCATCGAAGTCTTCGCGGCCGTGGCTGGGTGCGGTGTGCACGAAGCCAGTGCCGGCGTCATCGGTGACGTGATCGCCATCGAGCAGCGGCACGTGGAATTCATAGCCGCCGTCGAGACCCTTGAAGGGATGCGCGCAGGTCATCGCTGCGAAGTCGGCCGCAGAGACATCGCTCAAGCGCTTGTACTGCAGCTTGGCCTTGGCGAAGGATTCCTCGGCCAGCTTATCGGCAAAGATCAGCCTTTCGCCCGGACGCGGTCCGAAATCGTTCTCGGCGGCCGTCACCTCGTAGAGACCGTAGGAGACACGCGCGGAAAAGGAGACCGCGCGGTTGCCGGGGATCGTCCAGGGCGTGGTCGTCCAGATGACCACGAACGCATCCTTGAGCGCGACCGGACCTTCCACGACCGGGAATTTCACCCAGATCGTGTCGCTCTCATAATCCTGGTATTCGACCTCGGCCTCGGCCAGCGCCGTGCGCTCGACGACCGACCACATGATCGGCTTGGAGCCGCGATAAAGCTGACCGCTTGCGGCGATCTTCAAGAGTTCGCCGGCGATGCGCGATTCCGCGTGGAAGTTCATCGTCGTATAGGGATTGTCGAAGTCGCCCTCGATACCGAGACGCTTGAACTCTTCCGCCTGGACCTTGATCCAGCCGGCGGCGAATTCACGGCATTCCCGGCGGAATTCGTTGACCGGAACCTCGTCCTTGTTCTTGCCCTTCTCGCGGTACTTTTCTTCGATCTTCCATTCGATCGGCAGGCCGTGGCAATCCCAGCCGGGCACGTAATTGGCGTCGTAGCCGCGCATCTGGAACGAACGGTTGATGACGTCCTTGAGGATCTTGTTCAGCGCGTGGCCGATATGGATGTTGCCGTTGGCATAGGGCGGACCGTCGTGAAGGACGAATTTCTCGCGGCCGGCGGCGGAAGCGCGCAGTTTCTTGTAGAGACCCATCTCCTGCCAGCGCTTGACGAGTTCAGGCTCCTTCTGCGGCAGGCCGGCGCGCATGGGGAAATCGGTCTCGGGCAAATAGAGGGTCTTCGAATAGTCGATCTTTTCGGCTGTGTCGGTCATGTCGGACAATCATTTCTGGCGGCCCAGGAAGGGGCGCAACGGGCGTGAAAAAGCTGGTGACGGAAGCGCTCGTATCCAAGCGCCAAAAACCCGGACCTTCCGGCCGCTTAGCGCGCGCGGAAGGCCGGGCCGATAATTCGCATCATCATTGCCAGCCGATATTTCGTCATCGCGCCGGTTCATAGGCGTTTTTGCCGGGAAAAGGAAGAGAAGAATTCGCGGTTGGCAATCGACATCAACGGCTGGAATCGCCGGTGTCCCAGCGACAGCCGCACTCAAGGCGACCTCAGGAAAAGCAGAGTTTCCGATCAAGCGCGCCGAGCGGCTTGACACCCGCAAGCAGCGCCCTCGCCTCTTCCTCATCGCGCTTGATCTGGGCAACGAGCGGATCGAGGCCGTCGAATTTCAGCTCGGCGCGGAGATAACCAAAGAAGGAGACGGAGCAGAGCTGGCCGTAGAGATCGCCGCTGAAATCGAAAAGATAGGTTTCGAGCAGCGGCGCGCCGTTTTCCGTCACCGTCGGGCGGCGGCCATAGCTTGCAACAGCATCGTGGAGCGTGCCGTCCTGGCGGCGGAAGCGGACGGCGTAGATGCCGGCGGCAAGATCGACCTCCGGCGGCAGGCGCATGTTGGCCGTCGGGAACCCCAGTTGCCGGCCGAGCTTTTCGCCGTCGATCACCTCGGCTTCCACCGTATAGCGGTAACCGAGCATGCCGGCGACTTCACTGACATTGCCCTCCTGCAGGAGCGCGCGGATATGGCTCGAAGAGACGACATCGGCGTTTTCGTCACGGAAGGCATCGATCAGGGTGACGCCGAAGCCGTAGGTATTGCCGGCATTCATCAGGAAGGCGGGACCGCCCTCGCGGCCACGGCCGAAATGGAAATCGAATCCGGTGACGACTTCGGAAGCGCCGAGCCAATCCTTCAGGATCGAATGGATGAAATCATCGGCCGAGCGCTGCGAGAATTCGTAGTCGAAGGGATACTCGATGACGGCGCCGAAACCCAGCGCTTCCAGGATGCGGGCCTTCAGGGGCGCCGGCGTCAGGCGGAAGACCGGCGCCTGCGGCCGAAAAACCGTACGCGGATGCGGCTCGAAGGTTAGCACCAAAGCGGGGATACCGCGCGCCTTGGAGATTTCGAGCGCTCGGTTCAGCACCGACTGATGGCCACGGTGCACGCCGTCGAAATTGCCGATGGCAATGACGCCGCCCTTCAGATGGGCGGGCAAGGGTTCCCGGGTTTCATTGCGGTGGAAGACGGTCATCGGCTGGCTTCTCTTCATGCAAGGCGTGTCTTCATGCAAGGCGGGGCATCCACCACTTCGGCGCGGCGTTTTCCCGTTCGAGATAGGCGTTGAGGATCGCCTCGTCGGTTTCGCCGTTGAGGGTGTATTCCTTGGCGTGGATACCGCCGCTGATGTAGAGAAGGTCGAGCCCATAATTCAAGGCGCCGCGCACATCGGTCGGCATACCGTCGCCGATCGCCAGCACCCGCTCGACGGGGAAATCACCGCGAACCTCGCGGGCAGCCGAAAGCGTCGCCTCGTAGATCGGCCGGTGCGGCTTGCCGGCGATGCGGGTTTGCCCACCAAGCTGCTCGTAATAGGCGGCCATGGCGCCGGCGCAGGGGATGATGCGATGGCCGCGTTCGACGACCAGATCGGGATTGGCGCAGATCATCGGCACGTCGCGGGCTTTGAAATCGAGAAGCATGTCGGTGTAATCCTCCGGCTTCTCCGTCTCGTCGTCGAAAAAGCCGGTGCAGACGAGCGATAGCGCTTCGCCCGCGGGCCTGCGCTCGATGTCGAGGCCATCAAGGAGCGGGCTGTCGCGCTCGGGTCCGAGCAGAAAGACCGTCTTCGGCCCTTCGGAGATCAGCCCGCGCGTGACGTCGCCAGAAGTGACGATCCTGTCATAGGCGCTGTCGGGAACGCCGATCTGGAGCAACTGCTCGACCACCTGCCAGGAAACGCGCGGCGAATTGGTGATGAGGACGACGGCGACGCCGTTCTCGCGGGCCGCTTCAAGGGCGGCTGCCGCCTTCGGGAACGGATCGACGCCGTTGTGAACGACACCCCAGACATCGCAGAGCACCACATCATATTGACCTGATATCTCCGAGAAGTTTTCTATCCGCCTGGCCATTTCGATTTCCCGATTTGTTTCAGTCACCGGTGACATTGCAAAGGCGCAAGACGAAGGCAAGGAATTTTCTTCGCTGCCCGGCCCATGCGAAGAACTCGAAGGCGATCCGAGGGCACGGATAGCAAGGGGTTTGACGATTATCCCGAAGCGGCAGATCGCCGACGGCGGACGAGTTCGGCAAAGTTCGCCTGCGCCAGGGTTTCGGCCGCAATCTCCGACTATTCTCCGGTCTCTTCACAATTCCGGCACAAAAATTCGTGATTGCTCTCATTGACTCCTCTCGGAGCCATCCCTAAATGCTCGTCGCTAGCACTCACCGCAAGGGAGTGCTAACATCTATCCATGTGGGCCACTCCGGTCCGCGAATGTCATTCGATCGAGGGATTAGACAATGGCAAGCACCAACTTCCGCCCCCTTCACGACCGCGTCGTTGTTCGCCGCGTTGAGTCCGAAGCCAAGACCAAGGGCGGCATCATCATTCCCGATACCGCCAAGGAAAAGCCGCAGGAAGGCGAAATCGTCGCCGTCGGCTCCGGCGCACGCGATGAGTCCGGCAAGGTCGTCGCACTCGACGTCAAGGCTGGCGACCGCATCCTGTTCGGCAAGTGGTCCGGCACCGAAGTCAAGATCGACGGCGAAGACCTTCTGATCATGAAGGAAGCCGACATCATGGGCATCATCGGCTGATCGGCCGACCTGCTTTCCCGAAATGGCTGACGGGCCTTTTGCCCGAACAACTCGAATTCAGGAGTTAAGAATATGGCATCTAAAGAAATCAAGTTTGGCCGCACCGCGCGCGAAAAGATGCTGCGCGGCGTCGACATTCTCGCCGATGCAGTGAAGGTCACGCTCGGCCCGAAGGGTCGTAACGTCATCATCGACAAGTCCTTCGGCGCTCCGCGCATCACCAAGGACGGCGTTTCGGTCGCCAAGGAAATCGAACTCGAAGACAAGTTCGAAAACATGGGCGCCCAGATGGTCCGCGAAGTTGCTTCGAAGACCAACGACATCGCCGGCGACGGCACCACGACTGCAACCGTTCTTGCCCAGGCGATCGTTCGCGAAGGCAACAAGGCCGTTGCAGCCGGCATGAACCCGATGGACCTGAAGCGCGGCATCGATCTTGCTGTTGCCGACGTCGTCAAGGATCTCCAGGCCAAGGCCAAGAAGATCTCCACCTCGGAAGAAGTTGCACAGGTCGGCACGATTTCGGCAAACGGCGACAAGCAGGTCGGTCTCGACATTGCTGAAGCCATGCAGAAGGTCGGCAACGAAGGCGTCATCACCGTTGAAGAAGCCAAGACCGCCGAAACCGAACTCGAAGTCGTCGAAGGCATGCAGTTCGACCGCGGCTACCTCAGCCCCTACTTCGTCACCAACCCGGAAAAGATGATCGCCGACCTCGAAGACGTCTTCATTCTCCTCCACGAGAAGAAGCTGTCGAACCTGCAGTCGATGCTGCCGGTTCTCGAAGCCGTCGTCCAGACCGGCAAGCCGCTCCTCATCGTCGCTGAAGACGTCGAAGGCGAAGCCCTCGCAACGCTCGTCGTCAACAAGCTGCGCGGCGGCCTCAAGATCGCTGCCGTCAAGGCACCTGGCTTCGGCGACCGCCGCAAGGCCATGCTCGAAGACATCGCCATCCTGACCGGCGGTACGGTCATCTCCGAAGATCTCGGCATCAAGCTCGAATCCGTCACGCTCGACATGCTCGGCCGTGCCAAGAAGGTTTCGATCTCCAAGGAAAACACCACGATCGTCGACGGTTCGGGCGCCAAGACCGACATCGAAGGCCGTGTTGCTCAGATCAAGGCCCAGATCGAAGAAACCACCTCCGACTACGACCGCGAGAAGCTGCAGGAACGCCTTGCCAAGCTCGCCGGCGGCGTTGCCGTCATCCGCGTCGGCGGCTCGACGGAAGTCGAAGTGAAGGAAAAGAAGGACCGCATCGACGACGCGCTCAACGCGACCCGCGCTGCCGTTCAGGAAGGCATCGTCCCCGGCGGCGGTATCGCTCTGCTCCGCTCCTCCACGAAGATCACCGTCAAGGGTGCAAACGACGACCAGGAAGCCGGCATCAACATCGTTCGCCGCGCCCTGCAGTCGCTCGTTCGTCAGATCGCTGAAAACGCAGGCGACGAAGCCTCGATCGTTGTCGGCAAGGTCCTCGACAAGAACGAAGACAACTTCGGTTACAACGCCCAGACATCCGAATATGGCGACATGATCGCCATGGGTATCGTCGACCCGCTCAAGGTCGTTCGCACGGCGCTGCAGAACGCTGCTTCTGTCGCATCGCTGCTGATCACCACCGAAGCCATGATCGCCGAACTGCCGAAGAAAGAATCGGCTGGCGGCGGCATGCCGGGCGGCATGGGCGGAATGGGCGGAATGGACATGATGTGATCGGCGAAAGCCATCACTGACTACCATTCCGGCATCCGGAATAGGAAGGGCGGCTCTCGGGTCGCCCTTTTCTTTTGCCCAAAGCGATTCGACGTGCGGCCCACTGGTTTGCATAGCCGATGAACGTCTGACCAGCTCTCTATTGCTGGCCCCGGGCGCGAAGCTTGCGCCAAGCTTGCGCTGCCCGCGCCTTTCTCAACCTAGCGACATGCGAGAGACTACAGCGTTCTGGCAAGATTTTCGGCCTGACGCGGAGTGAAAAACGCTTCCAAAGCCCTCAAGGATGATCTTCGGATGCTGTTTCTCGCGAAGGCTCGCGCAAATGCGGACATCTCGGGAAAGGATGCCGATCCGAATACCCCTTAAAAAGCCGTTGCCGTTTGTCCAAAAGCCCCTATAAATCCGCGCTGCAATTAAAGCGCGCCGGCGATAATTTTTCGCCAATAGACGAGGCCGGAGCGCGGAAGGCGATGCATGAACGTTCGGCTTCGAAGGGCTCCGCTTACGGAGGCCAGATGGCCGTGGCAATAATCGCCGGAGGTAAGCGCGGGCATCATGCCCGCTGCTGCGTGATCCTGTTTCTTTGTGTTTGCCGAGCGTGCGGCGGGAGCCGCATCCGAACGGGGGAACGCCTTGTTTAAGATCGCCAGAGCCAATGCAGCCATGCCTTTGACACCCGGCTCGCTTGATGACGCCAATCAAAATCACGAGATGTTGGCGCAGTTTTCCGTCTCCGAAGCCTGGACTGGAGATTTTTCGAGCGGCATGCTCCGTCTCGGCGAGTGGAGCGCGATGCTGCACGGCCTCGCCGCACAGGAATGCGGACTTTTAAGCTTGATCCGCTGCTATGATACCAAGGACCGCGGCCACATATTGGAGCTGTTCGAGCAGGCGGCGACGCTCTGCTCCTCCTTCTGTTTTTCGACGACGATCATCATGCCGAACGGCTTTCGCCAGCCGCTCTTTTGCATGGGCGAGTCCAACGGTCTGGAAGAAAAATTCAGCGGCAGCATGGTCGGCGTCTTCGTCTTTCCGCGCTTCAAGCTGGAAGGCGCAAAACAGATATCAAGCCGGCGATAGGCCGGAAATTAAGATAAAAGGCCGCCTCGAGGGCGGCCTTCGTGCTTTCCGGCGATCCGTCCGTTACTCCGGCTTGACCGGTATGTTGAGGCCCCTGGCACTTGCCGGACGAGCGATGCAGCGCTCCAGCCAATCCGAGACGGCGGGGAATTTCGCGTATTCGAGAACCTCGCGGCCGCCATAGAAGATATCGGCACCGCGAACCCAGGTGAAGGTGGTGATGTCGGCGATCGTGTACTGATCGCCCATGATCCACTGACGGCCCTTCAACCGGTCTTCAAGCACCCCGAGCAGCCGTTTGGATTCATCGCGATAACGCTCCACCGGGTAGGCGTTGTTGGCGACCTTGTCGGCGGCGAATTTGTAGAAATGTCCGAACTGGCCGAACATCGGGCCGATGCCCGCCATCTGGAAAAACACCCACTGGATGGTTTCATATCGGCCGGCGGCATCGGCAGGGATGAGCTTGCCGGTTTTTTCCGCGAGATAAAGCAGAATGGCGCCGGATTCGAAAAGGCCGATCGGCTTCCCGTCCGGACCGTTTGGATCGATGATCGCCGGGATGCGACCGTTCGGGTTGAGAGATTCGAATTCCGGCGACTTCTGCTCGTTGGCGGCGAAGGAAATATAATGCGGCTCATAGGCGAGGCCGAGCTCCTCGAGGGCGACTGAGACCTTCACCCCATTCGGTGTCTGCAGGGAATAGAGCTGGATGATGTCGGGATTTTTCGCCGGCCAGCGCGTCGTGATCGGAAATGCGGAAAGATCTGCCATCGGATTCTCCATGTTGGGCGCCGACCATAAAAACCGGGCTCGGCAAAGGCAAGCGTGGGCAGCCAGTGCATGTCGCCCAAAAGTGCGCAGCGGTTTTGGGACAACGACCTACATGAAAACAAAAGATCCAAGCGCGTCGCTTGAATGCGGTCGAACGCGACGCGCTTTGGAGATCGTTCCATATTAGTGAACGAAGTGTCCCCTTCCGTTTATCTTTCCACAACGCAAGAAAAGAGCGACATAGAGGCATCCGAGGTCGAACCGGTGCCGGGGCACCAAGATCTCCAGAGTCCTTCAAACGGAGACAACGTCCATGTCGAACAACGTCATCATCTTGATTGCCCGTATTCTTCTTTCCTTCATGTTCATCTTTGCCGGCTTCGGCAAGGTGACCGATCCGGCAGCGACCGCCGGCATGATCGCCGGTGCCGGCCTTCCGGCTTCCACCGCGCTGACCTATCTCGCCGGCCTCTTCGAACTCGCAACCGGCATTGCCGTGCTCGTCGGCTTCCAGGTCCGCATCGTCGGCTGGCTGCTGGCCGTCTTCTGTGTCTTCACCGGCGTCGTCTTCCACCTTGCGCCGGTCAACGTTCCGGATTTCCCGGCTGCCGCCAACGGCTGGATCAACGGCCTGAACTTCGTCAACTTCCTGAAGAACATCACGCTCGCCGGCGCCTATATCATGCTCGCAACCAACGGCGCAGGCGCCTACTCGCTCGACGCCCGCCGCGGCGCCTACGCGGCTGCATAACGCCAGCAGAACATCCTCCCGGACATACAGAACCCGCCGTCATCCGACGGCGGGTCAGACCGCTGACAAACCCGTCGATTTTTCGGCGGGTTTTGTTTTTGCGGATTGGATTTTTTTGGCGGTAGTGTTTTGGCGGAGGTGAAGAAGGATGTATCGGCTCACGCCATGGCTGGTTTTGACGCTGTGGTGAGCGCCATTGCGATCTTCTTGATGTTTTGGGCGGCCGCAGCCAACAGGCACTGGCATGAGACTCGGGTGAGACTTCGGAAGCGGGCATAGCGATGCCCGTGAAGCTGCTTGGCATCGGCGAAGGAACGTTCGACCGTCTCCTTTCGCCGCTTGTAGATTGCCTTGCCCCAAGGGGTCAGGCGGTTGGCATCGGTGCGCTGGCGGGCATCGGCCCAGACATGGCGGGTGATGGTACGTGTCGCCGTGGCGTTATTGGTGCAGGAGGCCAACAACGGACAATCGCGGCAGATGGCAGGATCCGAACGATAGTGGCGATAACCGTTGCGGTCGGTGGTGGCATAGGCGAGCAGTTGGCCTTCGGGGCAGCGGTAACCGTCTGTCTCGGGCTCATAGCCGAATTTCGACTTGCGCATCATGCCGGCTCTGGGCGGGGTCGGATTGCGATAGCCGGTGACACCGAGGATGGTGCGGTCTTCAAGACCCTTGGCGATGCCGGATGTCGCATAGCCGGCATCCAGCCCGACAGCACCGACCTCGAAGCCGAACCGCTCACGCTGCCGGTCCAGCCGGTCGAGATAGACGATACTGTCATGCACATTGGCGGGCGTGACATGGGTGTCGGTGATGATCGCCAGCTTGCCATCCACCGTGCGGTGATCGAGGTAGAAGAAGCCCTTCGGCTTGCCGTCGCGCACCATGTAGCCGCTGTCGGGATCGGTGCGCGACACCTTGGTTTCCTTCACCTCCGGCTCGCGCTCTTTTTCCTTCAAGGGCTTCTGGCCGTGGAGTGCCCGCTCGGCCTCAATCGCCCGGTCGAGGTCGGCCCAGTAATCGGAACGCGACTTTTCGATCATCGCAAGATCATATTTGCCCTTGTTGGCATTCGCCTTCAGATGCGTTGAATCCGTATAAAGCACCGTGCCATCCACCAGGCCATGACGGATCGCCTGCTCAACGATATGATCAAAGATGTCCTGTGCAACCGAGGTGTCGTTGAAGCGCCGGCGGCGGTTTTGCGACAGCGTCGAGGCGTCAAACACACCATCCGTCAGCTTCATCTGCAGAAACCAGCGATAGGCGACGTTGACCTCAATCTCGCGCACCAGCTGACGCTCCGAGCGGATGCCGAACAGGTAGCCAATGAACAGCGCCTTGAACATCAAGGTCGGATCGAGCGGCGGGCGGCCGTTGTCGGCGCAATAAAGCCCCGCAACCCGGCCATGGATGAAGGAAAAGTCGATCACCGCATCGATCTTGCGAAGCACGTGATCCTTTGGCACCAGGCTGTCGAGCGTCACCATCTCAAGAGCCGTCTGGGTGGGGGCAGGTTTCTTCAACATGTCCCAATGAATCACAAACCCCTGGACGGTGCCAGGGGTTTGTCAGCAGTCTGACCCGCCGTCATCCGACGGCGGGTTTTTCTTGTGTCTAGACGGCTGATATCAGAGGGCGGCGCGCACCGCGTCGATGATCGCCTGCACAGCGGGTTCGCCGGCGTGGTTTTCCTTGCGGGCGCGCACCAGGCAGGCCTGCGAATGCAGGATGACGCCGTCCTGGAGCACCTTCAGGTGGTTGGCGCGCAGCGTCGAGCCGGTGGAGGTGATATCGACGATGATATCGGCCGAGCCGGAGGCGGGAGCGCCCTCGGTGGCGCCCAGGCTTTCGACGATGCGATAAAGCTGGATGCCGTGCTGGCTCGAAAAGAACTGCTGGGTCAGCCGCCAGTATTTGGTGGCGATGGCAAGGCGTCGGCCGTGGCGGGCGCGGAAATCGGCGGCGACATCGACGAGATCGGCCATGGTGTCGACATCGAGCCAGATCTCCGGCACGGCAACGACGACATCGGCGTGGCCGAAGCCGAGCCGGGCGCAGAATTCGACGCGCTTGTCGACCTCGGCAAAACCTTCCCGCATCAGATCCTCGCCAGTGACGCCGAAATCGACGGTGCCGTTGCCGATTTCACGGGAGATTTCGGAAGCCGAGAGGAAGGCGATCTCCACATCATCCCAGCCTTCGACGCGGCCGCGATAGGAGCGGTCGTTGCCGACCGCGGAAATCGTCATGCCGGCACGTTCGAAGATCGCCGAAGCGTCCTCCTTCATCCGGCCCTTGGAGGGAAGCGCGATGGTGATGGTCATGCGGCTGCCCTTTCGGTTTCGATGCGGTCGAGCCAGAAGGAGAAGCCGACGGCCGGAATACGGTCCGTCGCACCGAGAAAGGTCAGGAGCCGGTCGAAACGGCCGCCACCGGCGAGCACCGCGGTCGAGCCCTCCACCGTCACCTCGAAGACGAGGCCGGTGTAATAGTCGAGCGGCCGTCCGAAGGCGGCGCGGTAGTCGAGGCAGGAAAGATCGACGCCGGCATTATAAAGTGCTGCAACGCGGCCATTAAAACGGGAAAGCGCATTGCCGAGTTTCAGGCCGGCAGCATCGGCGAAACCGGAAAGGGCTGCGGAAGCATTGACCAGCGGCACGTCGAGCGACAGGAACTCTTCCAGCACGTGGAAGGCTGCATCATCGAGGCGCGTTTCGGACAGGATGAGCTTTTCCTTGAGCCTTCGGGCGATCTCCAGGGCTGAGCGGCCGGCATTCGTCGAATAGCCGGTCTTCTGCATCTCCCGCTCAAGATGGGCGACCAGCGCCTGCTCGTCGCCCGATGCGACCAGCCTGGCGATATCGTCGTCGAGCCCGGTGACGAATTGCGGGCTGACGAGGCTGGCAAGCAGCGCCTCTAGCTGCGTCATATTGCCGAAGGCGTGGATCAGACGCTTCTGCCAGCCAAGCGGCAGGCCGAGCGCCTGGACGACCGCCTCGAACACCGCCTGATCGCCAAGCGTCACCGACAGGCGGCGGCCCGGCAGCAGGCGGGCGAGAATGCCGGTGGCATCGCCGATGGCGCGGGCGTCGGCGTTTGATAGGTCGATATCGCCAAGATCCTCGATGCCGGCCTGATAGAATTCGTTGGCGCCGTCGCGACGCTGGCGGAAAACTTCGCCGAGATAGGCATAACGCTTCGGCGTGCCGGTCGCCGTCTCGATGTGGCGCAGACAGACGGGGATCGTGAACTCGGGACGCAGGCAGAGGCTGGCGCCGGTTTCGCTCTCCGTCATGAAGATGCGGCGGCGCAGATCTTCGCCGGCGATATCAAGGAAAGGTTCGGCCGGCTGAATGACAGGCGTGTCGATGCGCTCGGCGTTGCGCGCGTCGAATTCGGCAAGCAGGTCGTCAGCGAAGTCGGGGAGGTTGATCAGGGGCATTGGCTTGACTTCCCTCTTCTCCCCAGCGGGGAGAAGATGCCCGACAGGGCAGATGAGGGGGATGAGGAGTGTAAACGACGAATGTCCTGAGCGGCGAGCGAAGGACAGCTTCTGCCATGCCGCCCCCTCATCCGACCCTTCGGGCTACCTTCTCCCCGAGGGGAGAAGGGGAGATCTCTCTCAAACGTCGTCATCTGTGTCACCGGCTTGAGCGGGATCATATGGAGTTTCGAAGCCGGAGCTAGCCCTTTTCCGATCCTCGGCCTGCGCAGCCAGGATCTCCCTGACCTTGGCGACGAGGTCGGCTTCCGGCGCCGTCTCCTGCGCCACGCGCGCTTCGCGCCAGCTGGCATTGTCCTCGATCTCGCCGGAGAGCCGCTTGCCTTCGATCAGATCCTTGATCTGCACGACGCCTTCGGCGCGCTCGTCGCCGCCCTGGATGATGGCGACGGGGCAGCCGCGGCGATCGGCATATTTCAGCTGGTTGCCGAACTTCTTCCAGTTGCCCTGGAACATCTCGGCGCGGATGCCGGCGGCGCGCAGTTCCTGGGTCATCCTTTGATAGCGGCCCATCGCCTCGACATCGCCGTCCATGACGGTCACCAGCACCGGCTCTATGACCTCGGTGGCACCAAGCTTGCCGAGGTTCTTCAGTGCCGTCATCAGCCTGGAGACGCCGATCGAAAAGCCCGTCGCCGGAACCGGCTGACCCATGAAGCGGGAGACGAGGCCGTCATAACGACCGCCGCCCCCGACCGAACCGAAGACGACTTTTTCGCCCTTTTCATTGGTGACGTCGAAGGTCAGTTCGGCCTCATAGACCGGGCCTGTATAATATTCGAGGCCGCGCACGACGGAGGGGTCGATCTTGATGCGGTCAGGGCCATAGCCGGCGCTGGTCACCAACGCACCAATGAAATTCAGCTCCTCGACGCCTTCGCCACCCCTGGCGGTTCCCGCAACCAGCTCGGCGAGACGGACAGCGCTTTCGGCATAGTCCGTGATGCCGACAAAGAACAGCACCTTGTCGATCTGCTCCTTGTCGAGACCGGCGCCCTTGGTGAAGTCGCCGGATTCATCCTTGCGGCCGGGACCGAGCAGCAGGGCCACTCCTTCCGGGCCGAACTTGTCGAGCTTGTCGATGGCGCGCAGCACGTTGAGCCGCTGGCCGGCCTTGTCGTCGCCGCCGAGACCGATCGCCTCGAGCACGCCGTCCAGAACCTTGCGGTTGTTGACGCGGATGACATAGTCGCCGCGCTTGATGCCGAGGGCTTCCAGCGTATCGGCCATCATCATGCACATTTCGGCATCGGCCTGAACACCCGGCGCACCGACGGTATCGGCATCGAACTGCATGAACTGGCGGAAGCGGCCGGGGCCCGGCTTCTCGTTGCGGAAAACATAACCGGCGCGATAGGTGCGATAGGGCAGCTGAATCTCGTTGAAATTCTCGGCGACATGACGGGCGAGCGGCGCCGTCAGGTCGTAACGCAGCGACATCCACTGTTCGTCATCGTCCTGCAGCGAGAAGACGCCTTCGTTCGGCCGGTCGCTATCGGGCAGAAACTTGCCAAGCGCATCGGTATATTCGAACAGCGGCGTTTCGAGCGGATCGAAACCATAATGCTCATAGACTTCCCGGATCTTTGCCGTCATCTCGTTGACGGCGCGGATATCGCCGGCCGTTCGGTCGACGAAGCCGCGCGGCAGGCGGGCCTTGAGCTTTTGCGGTTTCTTCTGCTTGTCGTTCATTTCCGGGAATTCCACTGACTGTGACAGTGGCGGTTTCCTAGCGGATTGGGCGGGGAGCGGCAAGGGCGAAGGCCCTTGATCTCAAGAGCATTCCCGTTTTTCTCGGAGTCACGGAAATGCTCTATCTCTCTGTTTTCACGCAATTCCGAACGCAAAACCGCTGCGCACTTTTGCTGGAATTGCTCTAGACCGGAATCGATTGAACGAAAAGGCATCCATCAGAAATGCGGATATGCTCATGATCACTGAGGCGCTTCTCTATGCCGCGACCTTGCCGCTGACCGGCAAGCCGCATCGAAAGTTCATCCGCTATTCCGTCAATCTCTGGTCGCGGGCCGGGCGCTGCGCGGCGGATTGGGCCGAACATGAGGAGATGAGCCGGAAGGCGATCTTGGCGGCAACGGCGGACCTCAGGCAGAAGCGGACCGCCGTCGTCCTCGGCTCCGGCCTGTTGCGCGACGTGTCGATCGAGGTGTTGGCGCGAGATTTCGACACCGTCGTCCTGGTCGATCTCGTTCATCTCGCCTCGGTGCGCCTGTGGCTGTCGGCCAAGTTCTATCGGAATGTCCGGCTGATCGAGCGCGATCTCTCCGGCTATGATGAACTTGCCGCCGGCCGCGAACCCGAACCGCTCGGCTTCCTGCGCGGCGTGCCCTATCTCGATTTCGTGGTTTCCGCCAACCTCTTGTCGCAGATCGGTCGCGGCGTGAAACGGCGCCATGAGGCCGAGGCCGGGCGAATGCCTGAAGACACGGTTGAAAGGTTGATCGCGGCACATCTTGCCGGGCTTTCGGGTCTTCCCTGCCGCAGTTGCCTGGTGACCGACATCGCCTATGCCGTCATCGACCGCAACGGCAGGACGCATGAAGAGGCCGACTTGCTGCATGGCGTTTTGCCGCCGCCGGCAAAAGCCGCCTGGACATGGCCGGTCGCGCCACTCGGTGAAGAGAGCAAGGATTATAGGATCGAGCACAAGGTCATTGCCGCCTGGTGACCGGGATGTGACCGCCGGCTTGGCTTCTATCCGGCCTTCGCCTATAAAACAGCATGCGCACGCTCGCTCTCATCACGATGTTTCTCGGCTGGCTGGTCTACAGCGCCATGTCCGCATGGGCAGGCTGTCCGACATGTGCGTCGATGAATGCACCGGTTGCCGTCGAAACCGGCATGCACCACGAAATGCACGGCATGGCTATGTCCGAGGCGGTGGGCAAGACTGAGCCCTCGAAAGGCCCCTGCGCCAGCGGCAATTCCGCACATATGCCGCTTTGCGCCGCCTGCCTGTTGCTGCCACCGGCGGTGACGGTCATGGCCAGCGGAAAATCCATTTTCGGCTACCCCACCCCGGCGCCTGCCCGCGCCCTGGACGGCGATAAGCCGGTACCGCAGCCGCCCCCTCCCCGACTGTCCTGAGACAACGCCTATCCATGCAGAATCGGCGGCCCGGCCGCCTGGAAGACCTATTGTCAGACAGAGGAAGGAACTCTCATGTCTTTGAAAATCATCACCCTCACCGCAATGCTCGCTATCGTCGCCGCTCCCGTCCTTGCCGAAGACAAGCCGATGGACATGAGCAAGCCGATGGGCAACCACGATGCGGCGAGCCACGCCTTCAACGAGGCGAACGCCAAGATGCACAAGGATATGATGATCGAGTATAGCGGCGATGCCGATGCGGATTTCGTCCGCGGCATGATCCCGCACCATCAGGGCGCGATCGATATGGCCAAGATCGAGCTGCAATACGGAAAAGATCCCGATATCCGCAAGCTCGCCGAAGCCGTCGTCAAGGCGCAGGAAGCCGAGATCGCCGAGATGAACGCCTGGCTCAAGACCCACGGCAAGTAATCGATCACTCGTGAAAAGGGAACGCCGGGAGAAATCCGGCGTTCCCCAAGACTTATGTTGGCGAGGTCAGTCCTTCGGCTCGAAATCGGCCGGCCGGCGGCCGGCGCCCTGTCGCGCCAGCATCCAGCCCGGATATTCCGAAGCAAGCGCGCTCACTTCGTCGAGCCTCTTCATATCGTCTTCATCGAGCTTCAGCTTGACGGCGGCAAGGTTCTGGTCGAGCTGATCGACCCGCTTGGCGCCGATGATGACTGTGGTGACGAAGGGCTTGGCGAGGATATAGGCGAGCGCCGCGGTGGCGACGCTGACGTCGTGCTTTTCGGCGACTTCGCGCATGACGGCGACACAGGCCCAGGCCTTGTCCTTGTCGACGGGCGGGAAATCGAAACTGGCGCGGCGGCCCTCGCCGTTGCCGGGCGCGCCGGGACCATACTTGCCGGAGAGCAGACCGCCGGCGAGCGGCGACCAGACCATCAGGCCGAGCTTTTCCTCCTGCATCATCGGCACAATGTCACGTTCGAGATCACGGCCGGCGATGGAGTAATAGGCCTGCACCGTTTCGAAGCGGGCGAAGCCGCGCCGTTCCGACAGGCCGAGTGCCTTGGAAATGCGCCAAGCCTGCCAGTTGGAGACGCCGATATAGCGCACGAGACCACGGGAAACGAGATCGTCGAAGGCGCGCAGCGTCTCCTCGATCGGCGTCACCGTATCGGTCGCGTGGATCTGATAGAGGTCAATATGATCGGTCTGCAGGCGCTTGAGGCTCGCCTCGACCGAATCCATGATGTGGCCACGCGAGGCGCCGCGATCGTTCGGCTTGTCGCCCATGACGCCGTAGACCTTGGTGGCAATGACGACGTCCTTGCGCGGGATGTCGAGATTCTTCAGCGCCTGGCCGAGCAGCCTTTCGGACTCGCCGGATGAATAGACGTCGGCCGTGTCGATGAAATTGACGCCTGATGCAAGCGAGCGCTCGACGATCCGGTCGGCGGCATTCTGGTCGACGTCAGCGATGGCGCCCCACATACTGCCCTGTTTGGCTTCGCCGAAGGTCATCGTGCCCAGGCAGATTTCCGAAACGAAAAGTCCCGTATTTCCGAGTTGATTGTAACGCATGGTCGAAAAATTCCTTTGTGTCTGCCGCAAGAGGGGCTTGCGAACTACTGAACTTCATTTTTTGATTATTGGCCTGCAAATGACAGGCACAGCCGTGGCTGGCTGCAAAGGTGAGGCGATTTTCATGTAGTGCGGCGGCGGCGCTTTTCAACGCCGCGCCTTGGCTGTGCGGAGGCGGATGCCCTTGTCTCGACACAGGCAGCCGATAGATTGCCGGCCATATTTTAAGAGGTGCGCATATGACGACGCGACCACTGACCACGATTGGCTTCGATGCCGACGATACGCTCTGGCAGAACGAACAATATTACCGGCTGACGGAAGCGCATTTCACCGGGCTGCTTGCCGATTTCGCCGAAGGACCGAAGATTTCCGAACGGCTGCTGGAAGCCGAGAAACGCAACCTTCGCCACTACGGCTTCGGCATCAAGGGCTTCACGCTGTCGATGGTCGAAACCGCGATCGAGATCACCGAGGGCAAGGTCCCGGCGAGCGTGATCGCCAAGATCCTCGATACCGGCCGGGATCTTCTCAACCATCCGGTCGAGACCATGCCGCATGTGCGCGATACGCTGGAGGCGCTTGCCGGCAAGTACCTGCTGGTCATGATCACCAAGGGCGATCTCTTCGATCAGGAGCGCAAGCTCGCCCAATCCGGGCTCGGCGACTTCTTCGATGCCGTCGAGATCGTCTCCGACAAGACGGCCGTCACCTATCGCCGCATCTTCGCCAAGGTCGGCGACGGGCCGGAGCGGGCGATGATGGTCGGCAATTCGCTGAAATCGGACATCGTGCCGGCAATCGCCGCCGGCAGCTACGGCGTCTTCGTACCGCACGAACTGACCTGGGTACTGGAACATGTCGACGAGCCGAAAGAGGCGCCGCGTTTCCGCAAGATCGGCCACCTCGGCGAATTGCGCGACCTGATCGACCGCCTCGGCTAAGCTCAGTTCGCAGTCCTTGTCCTATTGCTTGGCAGGCGCCTTTGGAAAGAGCGACGGGCGCTCCGGCTCGGCCGGCGGTTTCGGCTGCTGGGGGGCAGCCGCCAACGGCTCGATCAGGATGCTGAAGGGAGCGCCGAGGCCGCGGCGCGGCGAGACCTTGGAATAATAGGGACGCAGCAGCCAGGTCGCGTTTTCCTTGACCGTCGTCTCGAAGCTCGTGCCGTCCTCGTCGGTACCGAAGAAGGCCTCGTCATCCGGTTTCGACAGGTCGAAGATCGCCAGGAAGGCAAATTTGCTCTTGCTGGAAAAACTGATCTTCATGTGCTGGCCGGCGCGCACCGGCAGCGTATAGACATGGCCATTGCCGAACTTCGTCCAGCCCTTCAACTGCATGGTGACGGCCGGAAACTGCAGCTTCTCCAGCTTCTCGCCAGGGTCGAGCTGCGGCGTCTGCGCCATGGCGGAGACGGTCAGGAGGAAAAGGGCGGCGGCGGCGATCAATGTTCTCACGGAGTGATCTTTCATGGGCGATCCAGGGCGGTGCGCATCGCCTCGACCTCGGGCCGGCAGAAGCAGCCTTCCAGATGATCGTTGACGAGACCCATCGCCTGCATGAAAGCATAAACTGTGGTCGGGCCGACAAAGGTCCAGCCGCGTTTCTTCAGATCCTTCGAAATGACCACGGATGTCGGCGTCGTCGGATTGGCGACGATGTGATCACGGTCGACCACTGCCGGCCGCTCGTTATGGCCGGGTTCGTAGCGCCAGAAATAATGGGCGAGCGAGCCGAATTCGTCCCTGAGCTCTATTGCACGCTTGGCATTGTTGATGGTCGAGACGATCTTGCCGCGATGACGGATGATGCCGGCATCGGCAAGGCAGCGCGCGACATCGCCTTCGCCGAAGCGGGCGACTTTCTCGAAATCGAAACCTGAAAAGGCGGCGCGGAAATTCTCGCGCTTGCGCAGGATCGTCAGCCAGGAAAGGCCGGACTGGAAACCTTCGAGGCAGATCTTCTCGAAGAGGCGGACGTCGTCGGTGACGGGGCGGCCCCATTCCTCGTCATGATACCTGAGATAGTCGGGCAGATTGGCGTGCCAGTGGCAGCGGCTCCTGCCGTCCTCGCCGATGATGATGCCTGTCGCGCTCATGATCCTTCATTCTGCGGGGGTCCGCTTCGTTCTCCGGTCTTGATTCCGGCTTTACCATTTGCAAACCGTCTTTCCAAACCGAACGGTAACCCTGACGAAAAGTTTATCCGATCGGTCGGCTTTTCATGAATCGATCTTTACCATTCGCTGGCGGATTGGGTGGCAGCGTCTTCCCGGGCGGACATGTCCCGCCAGCGCATTTTCGGTCATTTGTAGAGAGTTCGTCCGATGATGAAACAGCTTGTTCTTGCCGCAGCCCTCTTCGGCATTTTCTCCACGGCCGCCCTTGCAGACGACCGCTACGCCACTCGCCCGCCCGTCGTGCTCAGCCCCGATCTGACGGCGCCCTGGATCAACCAGCTGGGCGGCGGCACGGTTCGTCCCGTCGTCTATCAGCGGCCGGTCATCCAGCCGCAGCAGCGCGGCCTTTTCCAGCGTCGGATCATCCGCCGGGCGCCGCAGGTGTCACCGCAGACCGTTTCGGCGATCAATCCCGGCATCCCGTCGATCCGCCATCCGATCGAACCGCAATACCTGCCGCAGATGGTCGACTACGACACCACGGAAAAGCCCGGCACGATCGTCATCGATACCAACAACCGCTTCCTCTATCTGGTGATGCAAGGCGGCAAAGCGCGCCGCTACGGCGTCGGCGTCGGCAAGCCTGGCTTCGAATGGGCGGGCGCCCACAAGATCACCCGCAAGACCGAATGGCCGGACTGGACGCCGCCTTCCGAGATGATCAGCCGCGAAGCCGCCAAGGGCCATTACCTGCCGGCGCGCATGGACGGTGGCGCAGAAAACCCGCTCGGCGCCCGCGCCATGTATCTCGGCTCGACACTTTACCGCATCCACGGCACCAACGCGCCCTGGTCGATCGGCAGCGCCGTCTCCTCCGGCTGCATCCGCCTGCGCAACGAAGACGTCGTCGACCTTTACGACCGCGTCAGCGTCGGAACCCGCGTCATCGTCATGTAAAGGTGGGCCAATACTTACAGCGCCGCGCGTCTTTTCAGATGCGAAAGGGACGCTGTAACCTTTAAATTGCTGCATAATTTCTCCTAAAGTCGATTCCGATTTGAGGATAAATTATGCAGTAGGAGCCGCAAGAACAGCCGGCTCCCCTTCTCCAAAATTGCTGTATCCGGCCACGCCGATCTTGAATCAGGCAGAAGTTCATGTAGCTTCGAGCGGATTTGCTTGAGGGGAATCGATCATGATCAAACTAATGCCGGGTCTGGCTGCTGCCGGACTTGTCCTGTCCTTGATGTCTACATCCGCCTTTGCAGCGCCTGCCGGCTCCGCGCCCGACAATGCACAGGCCCCGGCACAGATCGTGCGCGTGGCGCAGATGCCGAAATACGTGAAGCCGCAGTTCAAGCGCAAGAAAGTGCGCCTGGTGACGACGGAAGCGGCCGGCACCGTCATCATCGATACCAACAACAAGTATCTCTACCTTGTCGAAGGCAACAACCGCGCCACCCGCTACGGCATCGGCGTCGGCCGCGATGGCTTCGGCTGGTCCGGGGTCGTGAAGATCGGCCGCAAGGCCGAATGGCCAGCTTGGACGCCGCCGGCCGAGATGCGCCGCCGCGAGGCCGCCAAAGGACACATGATCCCCGCATTCCAGGAAGGCGGCGAGGACAATCCGCTCGGCGCCCGCGCCATGTATCTCTACCAGGGCGGCCGCGACACGATCTTCCGGATCCACGGCACCAACCAGCCCTGGACGATCGGCCTCAACATGTCTTCCGGCTGCATCCGGATGATGAACGAGGATGTGACGCATCTCTACGATCGCGCGCCTGTCGGCACCAAGGTGATCGTCATCGGCCCCGGCAACCGGCAGGGCAAGGTCGCGTTTGAAGACCGGGGCATCGACGTGCTGCGCACGATGTTTGGCGGCTGAGCAACACTTTCAAAAAAAACGAAAGGCGCATTTTGACGCGCCTTTTGTTTTGCTTAGACTTTGCGGCCGAAAGCTGGCAAACCTGCCTAAGAGTCGACACATTTGCAATATCGGGGCTATTCAATGACATATGCGCTGCGTTCCTCCGCTTCACTGCTTGCGGGCATCGCGTTTTTCACTATCTGTTCGGCAGCCTCCGCCTCGGCGGAAGATCTGCAATTCTCCGTCTACGGCGGCTACCAGACCGCGCCGCACAGCGGCGTCGATCTTTCCGACGGCACGCATTTCACCGCCGGCTGGGAAGGCAAGTCCTTCGGCAGCCCGCCTTATTACGGCGGCCGCGTCACCTGGTGGCTCGAGAACTTCAACAAGCCGAACTGGGGTATCTCGCTCGATTATACCCATGACAAGGTCTATGCCGACGACGATACGCTGGCCAAGACCGGCTGGTCGCATTTCGAATTCACCGACGGCCTGAACCTGATCACGGTGAACGGTCTCTATCGCTTCCAGGATCCGACCCGCCGCTGGACGCCCTATCTCGGCGCCGGTATCGGCGTGAACATTCCGCATGTCGAAGTGATTCGCCCAGAGGGCAAGACCTGGGCCTATGAATTCGGCGGCGTGACGCTGCAGGCCCAGGCCGGCGTCGACTTCAAGGTGACCGAGCGCTGGTCGACCTTCGTCGAATACAAGGGCACCTATTCGCGCATCGACGTTCCGATCGATAGCGGCGTGGACCTGAAGACCAACATCTTCACGAATGCCGTCAACGTCGGCGTTTCATTCCACTGGTAAGAATAAATTTCGGCTGCGGCGCTATTTGGTGCCGCAGCTGACCTTGCCCTCGACGGCATAGGGCTTTTCGCCGCCTGCTATCGTCAGGGAATATGTGCCGCTGAAATTTGCCGACGGCTTGCCGCGCTCACCCGCGACGACCACCAGATCCAGCGTTGCTCCGTCGGTATCGTCACTGCCGCCGTCAAAGACCTCCATAAGCAGTTCGCCGTCGCGCGACCAGTGATTGGTCAGGTGCTGCGATTCGAAAACACGCTTTCCGAATACTGTCGATTGGGCCTCATCCTTGACGATCAGCGCGCCGCGGAAATGGTTGAGCTTGTGGCCGGCATCGCTTTCGAAACCGCTTTCGAGCGTGAAGCGTGCTTCCTTGTCATCGGCGGAACAGAAATAGCGGCTATTTGCATGGGCGGTGCCTGCCGCACCGAGCAGTCCCGCAAGCACAATCATTCCCCTCCACATCGTCTAAACTCCCGAGACCGGCCCGATGGGCCTTCGTAAGCTTCAACCTAACGGCAAACCTGTTAATTTTTCCGGCACAGCGCCGCCGTAGGCCCAATCGAGCAGTTCGACCGTGTGCAGGATCGGAATGCCAGTGCCGGTAGCGATCTGGGTGATGCAGCCGATATTGCCGGTGGCAATGACATCCGCCTTGGTGGCCTCGATGTTCTTGACCTTGCGCGCCTTCAGCGCAGCCGAGATCTCCGGCTGCATGATGTTATAGGTGCCGGCAGAGCCGCAGCAAAGATGGCCTTCGGCCGGATCGCGCACCGCAAAGCCCGCCGCTTTCAGCAATTGCTTCGGTGCCAGGGTGATCCGCTGGCCGTGCTGCATGGAACAGGCGGAATGATAGGCGACCGTGATGCCCTTCGGCACGTGCGCCGGCAAATCGAGGGTTGCAAGATATTCGGTGACGTCCTTGGCCAGTGCCGAGACCCTCGCCGCCTTTGCGGCATAGGCGGGATCGAGGCGCAGCATGTGGCCGTAATCCTTGATCGTCGTGCCGCAGCCCGAAGCGGTGATGATGATCGCATCGAGGCCCTGCCCGTCGATCTCGCGCGTCCAGATATCGACATTGGCGCGGGCGCTTTCGAGCGCCTGTTCGGCGCGGCCCATGTGATGGACCAGCGAGCCGCAGCAGACCTCCCCTTCCGGCAGCACGACCTCGACGCCGAGCCGCGTCAACAGCCGGATCGCCGCCGCGTTGATGCCGGGATCGAGCACCGGCTGGGCGCAGCCGGAAAGGATCGCCACCCGGCCGCGCCGTTCCGTCTCGGGCAGGTAGCTGCCGGGTTTTGCGAAGGGCGAAGCAGCGGGGATGCGGCGCGGCGCAAGCGCCAGCATGGCGGCGAAGGGTTTCAGCGCGCCACCCCGCATCAGACCGGCGAAGGGCCGGCCGAGGCGGGCGAGATTGAGCGCCAGGCGGAAGCGGCCGGGATAGGGCAGCACGCCGGCAAGAATGGCGCGCGTCAGCCGGTTCATGAACGGGCGTTTGTAGGTCTTTTCGATATGGGCGCGGGCGTGATCGACCAGATGCATGTAATCGACGCCGGAGGGACAGGTGGTCACGCAGGCAAGGCAGGAGAGACAGCGGTCGATATGGGTGACGACCTCAGCGTCGGCGGGGCGGCCGTTTTCCAGCATGTCCTTGATCAGGTAGATGCGGCCGCGCGGGCTGTCGAGCTCGTTGCCGAGCGTCACATAGGTCGGACAGGTGGCGGTGCAGAAACCGCAGTGAACGCACTTGCGCAGGATCTGCTCGGATTCAGCGACATCGGGGTCGAGGAGCTGGGTCAGGGTGAAATTGGTTTGCATCTAGCGAGATCTCCGCTTTGGGAGGATGCCAGGTATCGTCAGCCCCATCTTATCCCTCATCCCATCTTCCCGGGATTAAATATGCCGGCCGGATCGAATTTCTCCTTCACCCGGCGCGACAGCATCGCCACCGCCTCGGGCTCGGGGTGGAAGGCAGCGGTGACCGCCCTCGCCTCATCGGAGGCACGGATCAACGTCGCGTGGCCGCCGCCGAGCGCCTTGATGTAGCGACGGACCTGCTCGGCTTCGGGGCCTGCCTCCATGCGCATCCAGACGAGGCCGCCCTGCCAGTCGTAGAAGGCGTCGACGCCGGCCCCAAGGCGGAGGGCTGCAACCAGCTGATGGCCGGTGCCAGGGGCGACCGAGACGCGCCAGACCGGCCGCGTGGTGCCGTCGGCATAGGGCAGGACCTCGCGGATTTCCTGCCAGAGCCTGGAGCTTTCCGGCTGTTCCAGCCGCGTGACCGTGGCGAAGGCCGACATGGCCGCCGCAAGCTTTTCGATGCGCACGTCGACCGAGCCCGGCAGGCCTTCGATGCGCAGAACCGTCGCCTCGCCCTCGGGCAATTTGCCGGCGAGGAATTTCCAGGTCACCGTCAGCGGCAGATGCGCCGCACCCGAGACTTCGACCGGCAGGGCCATCGCCGCCGCCATGGCGTTCGCCGCCTCGGCGTCGTTGAGGCCTGATAGCACCACCGTCCGCTCCGTCTTCGGGCGCGGCGGCACACGGAAGGTGACTTCGGTGAGAATACCCAGCGTGCCGTGCGAGCCGGCGATCAGCTTGACGAGATCGAGGCCGGTGACATTCTTCATCACCCGGCCGCCGGCCTTGATGATCTCGCCCTTGCCGTTGACGAAGCGCGCACCGAGCAGGCTGTCGCGGGCAGCGCCCGCGATCAGCCGGCGCGGACCGGAGACATTGGCAGCGAAGACACCACCGATGGTCGGCTCGCCCGATGTGCCCATCACAGGGCGATGATCCATCGGCTCGAAGGCGAGCATCTGGCCGCTCTCCGAAAGTGCCGTCTCAACCTCGGCAAGCGGCGTGCCGGATCGGACCGTCATGACCATTTCGCCGGGATTATAGGCGACGATGCCGGAAAGCCCGGTCGAGCGCAGCCGGTCTTCGGCGGAAACCGCATTGCCGAAGCCCGAGCGCGTATCGCCGCCGCGGATATCAAGCGACCGGCCTGCCTCCGCATGGGCACGGACGATCCCGGCGGCCTCTTCCTCGCTCGTCGGCATCAGATCGATCATGCGGCGGGACGTCCCTCGAGCGGAAAGACCTTCGACGGGTTGAGGATCCAGCCGGGATCGAAGGCGGCGCGCGCTGCCATCTGCTGGGCGAGATCGGCTTCGGAATATTGGTGGCGCATCAGGTCGCGCTTCTCGATGCCGACGCCATGTTCGCCGGTCAGGCAGCCGCCGGCATCGACGCAGAGCCTCAGGATATCGTTGCCGGCCGCCTCGGCACGGGCGGCATCTTCGGGATCGTTGGCGTTGAAGAGGATCAGCGGATGCATGTTGCCATCACCGGCATGGAAGACGTTGGCGACACGCAGGCCGTAATGATCGACGATCTCGGCGGTCCGCTTCAGCACGTGGGAGAGCTGGCTGAGCGGCACGGTGCCATCCATGCAGATATAATCGGCGATGCGGCCGGTGGCGCCGAAGGCGGATTTGCGGCCCTTCCAGATCAGTGCCGCCTCGGTCGCCGACTGGCATTCGCGCACGGTCTTGACAGCGTGCCGGCGGGCGATCTCGACGATGTCCTTCAGCGCGGCGTCCATTTCCGCTTCCGACCCCTCGACCTCGACGATCAAAAGCGCACCGACATCGAGGGGGTATCCGGCATGGGCGAAGGCCTCGCAGATCTCGATCGCCGGCTTGTCCATGAATTCGATCGCAACCGGGATGATGCCGGCGGCGATGACATCGGCAACGCAGGCGCCAGCCTCCTCCGAGCTCTCGAAGCCAAAGAGCACCGGGCGCGCGCCTTCCGGCTTGGCGATCAGCCGCACCGTTGCCTCGGTGACGATGCCGAGCTGGCCTTCATGACCGCAGACGAGGCCGAGCAGGTCGTAGCCTGCCGCATCCAGCGCCTTACCGCCAAGCTCGATCACCGTGCCGTCAACCAGCACCATCCTGACGCCGAGCAGATTATTGGTGGTGACGCCGTATTTCAGGCAGTGGGCGCCGCCGGAATTCATGCCGATATTGCCGCCGATGGTGCAGGCAAGCTGCGAGCTCGGGTCAGGCGCATAGAAAAAGCCGTCCGCGGAGACGGATTCGGAAATATTGAGATTGGTGACGCCGGCCTGGACCACGGCGACCCGGTTCGGCAGATCGATTTCGAGAATGCTGTTCATCTTCGACAGGCCGAGCACGACGGCATCCTCCTGCGGAATGGCTCCGCCGGAGAGCGAGGTGCCGGCGCCGCGCGGCACGACGGGAATGCCGTAGCGATTGCAATAACGCATGACCGCCGAAACCTCGGCCGTGGTGCGCGGCAGGGCGACGGCGAGCGGCAGGCGGCGGTAGGACACGAAGGCGTCGGTTTCGAACGGCACCAGCTCGCGCGCCTCATGCACCAGGCATTCCGACGGCAGAAGATCGGTCAGATCGGCGACGATCTGGGCTCGGCGCGCCAGCACTTCGGCGCGCGGCTCGAGAAACGAAATGGCGTCGGACATGGCGTTCTCCCTGGCCCTGACGACGGGGAATGACAGCGGGAAGATGACAACGAAACCGGCCGCGACCTCCCTGCCGCCGATAAACCGGCTTAGCACTTTCCCGAAAGTGGCGCAAATGCTAAGCACTTATGCCAAAAGGGGAAAAAGTCACAAAACCGTATGACCAATCTGGGTGATCTCGAAATCTTTGCCAAGGTCGTTTCGACCGGAAGCATGTCGCTCGCCGGGCGGGCGCTCGGCTTTTCGCCGGCCGTCGTCTCCAAACGGATCAAGCGGCTGGAGGACCGGCTCGGCACCCGGCTTCTGCAACGCACGACACGGCAGATCTCGCTGACGGAGGCCGGACAGGGCTTCTACGACCGCGTTCTCGGCATTCTCGCCGGGCTCGAAGAGGCAGAATTCTATATTTCCGGCCGCTCGGCGCAGATGCACGGCACGCTGAAGATCTCGGCCCCGACCTCCTTCGGGCGCATGCATATCGCGCCGCATCTGAAGGATTTCATGGAGGCGCATCCGGAGCTTGCGATCAACCTGGTGCTGACCGACGAATTCAGCGACATCGTCGGCGGCGGCTTCGATCTGGCGATCCGCATTGCCGAACTCACCGATTCGAGCCTCGTTGCCCGAAGGCTGGCGCCGGTGCGCCGGCTGCTCTGCGCCTCGCCGGATTACCTTGCGTCGCATGGCGAGCCGAAGCACATCGACGAGCTGAAACGCCATCGCTGCCTGCCGGCCCACAATAACGACACCTGGCGGCTGAACGGGCCGGACGGGGCGCTGAGTCTCAGGCCGGAAGGCTTGCTCGTCACCAATTCCAGCGAGGTGATCCGCGAGGCGGTCATCGCCGGGCTCGGGATCGCGCTGCGCTCCACCTGGGATATCGGTGAAGAGCTCAAGGCCGGCCGGCTGGTGCAGGTGCTGCCGGCCTATGAGAGCTCGCACAATGTCGCGCTGTCGGCCGTTTATCCCAGCCGGCAGTTCCTGCCGGCCAAGGTGCGGCTGTTCATCGACTATCTGGCAGAGCTTTATGGTCCCGTCCCCTATTGGGAGCGCTGACGGCATCACCGATTCAGCGCGCCAGCCTCTCGATGACAAGGTCCAGCAGGGCGCGCAGCCGCGCTAACCGCTTCATGTCGCGGTGATAGCCGACCCAGGTGTCGCGGCCGGGTGGCGGTTCACCGAGATCGACCAGTTCGATGGCCGCAAGAGAATCGCCGAGCGGCCGCGGCAGGACGGCGAGCCCGGCTCCGTTGGCGCAGAGCGCAGCCTGCACGTCGCGGCTGTTGCTGCGCGTGACGATGTCGGCCTGCGGCAACAGGCGCCACAGCCAGCCGACATCCGGCATCTCGCCGAAAGCCTCGTCCATGGTGACAAGGCGGGCGCCCGCGCCGTCGCCGGCTTCGGGGTGCGGTGCGCCGCGACTGATGTAAAGGCCGTATTCGATATGGATAAGCTTGCGCGATACGATCTCCGCTTCCGTAAAAGGCTGGATGCGAAAGACGAGGTCGGCTTCGCGTCGCGACAGACTGAGAAGCCGGCTGTCAGTCAGCAATTCGACCACCACCTTCGGATGAACTTGCGAGAATTCCGCCAACACAGGCGAAAGCACGTGCGCGCCGAACCAGTCGGATGAGGACAGCCTGAGTAAACCATCGAGCTGACGGCTGCCGCCGGCAAGGCTCCGCTCCATGGCGAGCGCCTCCTCCTCGATGCGTTCGGCGCCGGCGAACACGGCTGCGCCTTCGTCGGTCAGGACGAAGCCATCGGTCGTGCGCTGAAAAAGCGTCTGGCCGAGAGAGGCTTCAAGGGCACGCAGCCGTCTGCCCATCGTCGGCTGCGTCAGCCCGCGGTTGCGGGCTGCTGCCCCCAGCGTGCCGAACCGCGCGATCGCCAGAAACAGCCTGAGGTCACTCCATTCCATCGCTAGAGCCTTTCCGGGTTAGATTGAAGCATTCTGCCGGAGCAGATTTCGTCGGGGCAGAGGCGATCGGCGAAGGGCATACCTTTTGGTACGTCCGAGCCGATCGCCTCTGATCCTGGCGGAAAGATGCCCGGCCCTTCGGGTTGGCTGAAACGGGCCGGCTGATCGACCGGCCGGCTTGGCCGTAGAACTGGGCTACGACGCGCGCCGGTCGGTCGACCATCCGACTCCGTTTGAGCCAACAGAATGCTTCAATCTAACCCGGAAAGGCTCTAGCATCCGCCAAACAAAAATGCATGGACTTCAGTCGTTATCTTTCATTTTCATTCGAGTTTCAATGAAGCATCTTTCTTCCACGCCAATTGCGGTGTTCCTACCGACGCCGCACCGCGAACGAAGGAGAGTTCCATGTCTGTACAATCAACGATGAAAGCGCTGTTGGCTGAAGCACCGAATTCACCATTGCGCATCGCCGATATTTCAAAACCGGTGCCCGGCGAAGGCCAGGTCCTGGTGCGCATCAAGGCAAGCGGCGTCAATCCGCTCGACCTCAAGATCCGGGCCGGCAATGCGGCCCATGCCCGCCATCCGCTTCCCGCCATTGTCGGTATCGATATGGCCGGTGTTGTCGAAGAGGTCGGAACTGGCGTCAGCGGTTTTCGCCGCGGCGACGCGGTCTACGGCATGACCGGCGGGGTCGGCGGCATTCAGGGATCGCTTGCCGAATTTGCAGCTGTTGATGCCGCGCTGCTGGCGCCAAAGCCGCAGAATCTGTCGATGCGCGAGGCAGCCGCCCTGCCGCTGATCTCGATCACCGCCTGGGAGGGGCTGGTCGACCGCGCCGGGGTCAAGGCCGGCCAGAAGGTTCTGGTGATTGGCGGCGGCGGTGTCGGCCATATCGTCGCGCAGATCGCCAAGGCTGCCGGAGCCGAGGTCTATGTGGTCGACGGCGCGTCGAAAGCAGACTATCTCGCCGGCCTTGGCGCAACGCCGATCGATCGTGACGCGGAAACGGTGGAAACCTATGTCGCAAGACACACCGGCGGCAAGGGTTTCGAACTGGTCTACGATACCGTCGGCGGCCAGGGGCTCGATACGGCATTCCGAGCCGTCAGCCAGTTCGGCCACGTCGTCAGCTGCCTTGGCTGGGGAAGCCACGCGCTGGCGCCGCTCTCCTTCAAGGCCGCCACCTATTCCGGCGTCTTCACGCTGCTGCCGCTTCTGACCGGCGAAGGACGCGCCCATCACGGTGAGATTATGCGGGAGATGACGAAGCTCGTCGAAGCCGGCAAGGTGATGCCGAAGCTCGACCCGCGCAGCTTCACCTTTGCCGATACAGATGAGGCGCATCGGCTGATCGAAGACCGGCAGGCGGACGGAAAGCTCGTCGTCGAGATCGACTGATCTTAATCCGTCGGCTCTTAATCCATCGGCGGAATCAGCGCGCCAGATCGAGATAGGCGTTCGCCACCATCGCATCGATATCACGGGGCACAGGCACGATGCAGGATTGGGGATCGGCCTCACCCCTGGCGATGCGCTCCAGGCAACGGGCCTGGAGGGTGAAGCCGAGATCCATCGATTCGACCGTATTGCCGAGTGGCCGCGGTCCGGCGAGATTGGCCATGTGGCCGCCGCCCAGCACATGAAAGAAACGGCCGTCGCTCAGATGGAAGGTCTCGATATGATCGGCCTCATAGCGGTCGATGCCGATGACATCGGGGTGGCGGCGGAAGGCTTCGACATCGATCTCATGCGGGAAATGGCCACCATTCATCAGGATCGCGCCGTCCTTGACGAGCGGCAGGTCGGCCGCCGTCACGATACCGGCAAAACCCGTGACGGTGACGATGATATCGGCCGAGCGGATCGCTGCGTCGCGCAGCGGCGTGACGAAACCATCGAGATGAGCTTCGAGCGTCGTCACCGGATCGATATCGACGACGCTGACGGTGGAAAAGGCATTGCGGAAACAGGCAGCCGTGCCCTTGCCGCAGGCGCCGTAGCCGAAGACCGTCACGCGCTTGCCGTTGGTGGAGCGGTTGCTGAAGCGCAGGTAGCTTTCAAACAGGCTCTGGCCGACGGCATGCCTGTTTTCGGCGAACTGCTTGATCGGGCTGTCGTTGATGACGAGGATCGGCATGTTCAGCCGCTCGCGCAGCGGCAGCAGGCGGGTGCGGCCAGAGGTGGTTTCCTCGGTGCCGCCGCGGAGATTGGCGTAGGGCTTTTCCGCCGCAATGGCGAAGAGATCGCCGCCATTATCGAGCAGCAGATCCGGCTTTTCCGCGATGACCGCTTCGAGGCTCTGGTGATGCGCGGCGGGATCGGTCGTCTGCGTCGCGAAGACCGTGATGCCTTGGGAACGCAGGAATTCGACCGTCGAAGGCTGGGTGCTGTTGAGATTGCCGGTGCAGACGAGACGCGCGCCGCCGGCGCGAAGCGTCATCAGCAACGCCACCGTCTTCGGCTCGAGATGAATGCCGGTGCCGATCGACAGACCTTCGAAGGGACGCGTCCGCTCGAATTCGGCGGCCGTTGCCTTGAGCAGCCGGCAGCTATTGCCGATCCACTCGATGCGCATTGCGGTCTTTTCCATCATCTCTTTCCTACGTGAGTGTTGGTGCCGTTTTTAGCGGAGCAACAGGGCTGCGAGTATGGAAGTAATTCTGGCGAGGGGGCAGAAAATCTGCCCTTTCAGGCCGGTGTCCCGCAACGAAGCAGCCAACCGGACAAGGCCGAAAAGGCTGGCCGTTTCGCATCCGGCGTCCGGCAACAGAGGCTGTAACCGGACGGCCGGGAGATGAAACCGTAGGGCGCGACCAGATGCCCGCGCTGAAGATCGTCCTCGATCGACGCGCGCGGGGCAAGTGCGATGCCAAGCCCGGAGCGGGCGGCACCCAGCGCCAGCAGCAGATCCTCGAATTCCTGGGCGCGGGAAAAGACGACCGGCGGCGTGCCGCTTTCGGCAAACCATTCGTCCCAGAGCCTCGGAACGCTGCGGCTGGCGAGCATCGTCAGCGCGCCCATCGCCGCTGGGTCCTTGGACAGTGTCGCGGCAAGCGCCGGGGTGGCGACCGGGCCGAACTCGTCCGCCATGAATCGCAGCGCGGCGATGCCTGCGGCCGGCCGATATTCGCCGCCCATGATCACAGCGTCCAATTCGGGGTGCATCTGCAGTGGCTCGACCATGGTCATCGGCACGATGTCGACGGTATCGCCGAGGCTCGCCTGCATGCCTGCCACGCGCGGCATCAGCCACCAGACCGCGAAGGCGGAGGGCACGCCAAGGCGGATGCGGCCCGGCACGACGCCTTCGAGTTCCGAAGCGGCGCGCAGCAGAATGTCGAAAGCCGCGCTCGAAGCCTGGGCGAAAGCGCTGGCCTGCGGGGTCGGGACCAGCCTGCGGCCGTCACGCGTGAAGAGCTTGCGGCCGAAGTGATTCTCCAGCGTTGCGATCTGCTGGCGTACGGCGCCGCGCACCACCTTCAGCTCTTCGGCAGCCTTCAGAATGCTGCCGTGACGGCAGACGGCCTCGAAGGCGCGGACGGCATTGAGCGGTGGAAGACGCATGGGGACGACATTCACAAAATCATAGTGGATCACTAGATCTCGCCATTGAACGAAAGGCAAGATCACGCCATATTGTACAGCTGTGCAATATGACGCATTCGAGACAGGGTGTGACGGATTTTCCGAACCTGTCCCACCTCGATTTCCCCTATGAACGGCGATCAGATCGCGTTTCGAGTCATACTGCGCCTTTTGAATTGCGTAAGCTTTCCGTGATATACGTATATGAGTGATTCCTAACGACGACTGCGAAGGTGACCCGACCATTGACTCTTTTTGCCCGACTGGCTTCCGATGTGCAGCTGATGTTCCGGCGTCCGCCGCGACAGCAATATGGTGCGCTCTGCTATCGGGTGAAGAAGAAGAGCGGTGAGGTCGAGGTGCTGTTGATGACGAGCCGCGACACCGGCCGCTGGGTCATTCCCAAGGGCTGGCCGATGACGCGCAAATGCGCCCATGAGGTCGCGATGCAGGAAGCCTTCGAGGAAGCCGGCGTCCGCGGCGTCGTCGAAACGGAAACGCTTGGCGCCTACACCTATTCGAAGGTGCTGCGCGACGGGGTGCAAGTGATCTGCAAAGTGCAGGTCTATGCGCTCGAAGCCACCGACATGGCGAAGAACTTCAAGGAAAAAGGCGAGCGCCGGATCGAATGGGTTTCATTCGACGAAGCGGCCGGGCGCGTGCGTGAACCGGAGCTCCGCCACCTTTTCCTCGCCTTCAAGCAAAGGATGGGCGACAGGCTTGCGGCCAAGGCGGCGAAGCAAATTCCAGAAGTGAAACAAATTCCGGCGGAATGAATCCTGCCATCTTGCACTGCTAGGAAAGCAGCGTAGAAGCAGATTCATCCTCAGGAACAAGAATGCCGCCACGTCCCGCAGTCCTCACAAAACGTACGCTCGACAAGGACCTCGACAAGATCACCCATGCCGAGGACGTGGCGAAGCATGTTTTGCGGCGGCTGGTGACGCCTGGACTCGGGCTGATCTTCCTCGGTCTGGCCATGCTCTTTGCCGGTGTCTATGTGTTCGACCGGCCGGGAGCAGTGCTCGTCGTCGCGGCGGCAGCCCTTGCCGGCTATATGGCGCTGAACATCGGCGCCAATGACGTGACCAACAATGTCGGTGCCGCCGTCGGTGCGCGCGCCATGACGATGGGCCAGGCACTGGTCATCGCTGCGATTTTCGAAGTTCTTGGCGCCACGGTCGGTGGCGGCGACGTCGTCAAGACGATTTCCGCAAACATCGTCGACGCCGTCCAGGTACCACCGGCGCTGCTCGGCTGGATCATGATGGCGGCGCTGATGGCCGCAGCTCTCTGGATCAACCTCGCAACCTGGATGAACGCGCCGGTTTCCACCACCCATGCGATCGTCGGCGCGGTGATCGGCGCCGGCGTCTCAGCCGTCGGACCGGAGCCGGTGAACTGGCGGGTGATGCTGGAGATCACCTCGAGCTGGATCACCTCGCCGCTGATCGGCGGGCTGATCGCCGCCGGGCTGCTTTATCTCGTCAAGACCCTGATCATCTACCGCGAGGACAAGGTCGCGGCCGCACAGCGCTGGGTGCCGGTGCTGGTCGCGGTGATGGCCGGCGGCTTCATGGCCTATATGGTGCTGCAGCTCTCGCCCCCGGGCAGGTTCCCGCCGCTGACCGTCCTCCTCATCGGGATCGGCATCGGGCTGGTGAGCTGGCTTGCCGCCCGGCCGCTCGTTGTCGCCCAAGCGCGGGCTCTCGAAAACCGCAACAGCTCGCTGCGGACGCTGTTCCGGCTGCCGCTGATCGGCTCTGCGGCGCTGCTGTCCTTCGCGCATGGCGCAAACGACGTTTCGAACGCGGTCGGGCCGCTGTCGGCGATCGTCCATTCGGTCGGCATCGGTGGCGGCGGCGGCATCGGGCATCCGCCGCTCTGGGTGATGCTGATCGGCGCCTTCGGCATCTCCGTCGGCCTCCTGCTCTTCGGCCCGCGCCTGATCCGCCTGGTCGGCGAGGAAATTACCAAGCTCAATCCGATGCGGGCCTATTGCGTCGCGCTGTCGACCGCCTTCACCGTCATCGTCGCCTCCTGGCTCGGCCTGCCGGTCAGCACCACGCATATCGCCGTCGGTTCGGTCTTCGGCGTCGGATTCTTCCGCGAATGGTATACGCGCCATTCGAAGCGCCGCATCGCCTATATAAGGCGCAAGGCCGAGAGCTTTGATATCGACGAGCCGGAAGAGCCGAATATCCACGAGACACGGCGGCGCTATCTCGTGCGCCGTTCGCATTTCATGACGATCGTCGCCGCATGGATCGTCACCGTGCCGGTTTCGGCAGCGCTTGCGGCAATGATTTATTGGGTTATGTTCGCGCTCTTCGTCTAAAGCGCGTCGCGATCTTTCAGATCCGCGTGCCGCGCTTTAGGTCTTTATTTTCTGGCATGTCATGATCGCAAAACCGCTGCACAGTTTTGCGAGACATGCTTCAAGACTTCGAGTTTTTGAATGCGCGCCAATTTCCGCATGCAACGGCTTTTCGTCGACGCGCCGCTTACGCGCGGTGCCGTCGTGGAGGCGAATGCCGATCAGTTCAACTATCTCGGCAATGTGCTGAGGATGGAGGAAGGTGCAGAGATCCTGCTCTTCAACGGCCGCGACGGCGAGTGGAAGGCGACCCTTACCTTCCCCACGCGCAAACGCATCCTTTTGACGGCAACCGAAGAAACGCGGCCACAGCCGCAGCCTTGCGACCTGCATTATCTCTTTGCGCCGCTCAAGGTCGGCCGCATGGACTATCTCGTGCAGAAGGCGGTCGAAATGGGGGCCGGCCTGCTGCAGCCGGTCATGACCCAGCACGTCCAGGGCAAGATCACCAATCTCGACAAGCTGCGCGCCAATGTCATCGAAGCGGCAGAGCAATGCGGCATTCTCGGCATCCCCGATGTGGCCGAACCGGTGAGGCTTCTCGACCTGCTCGACCGCTGGCCAACCGAGCGCCGCATCATCTATTGCGACGAGGGCGATGCCGGGCAGAACCCGCTGCCGGTGCTGTCAGCGATCAGGGAAAGACATCTCGCCCTGCTCGTCGGGCCGGAAGGCGGCTTTTCGGAAGAAGAGCGGGCGCGGCTTCGAAGCCTCGATTTCGTCACCGCCATTCCGCTCGGACCACGCATCCTGCGGGCCGATACGGCAGCCGTTGCGGCCCTGGCGGTGGTCCAGGCGGCGATCGGTGACTGGAACTAAGGTCGAAAACGGGTTGACATGGAAATCGCTGTTATTTTTTTGATGCGTCGTTGAAAGAATTTCACTTGCAACATGGGTAGCTTGGGTCCTAATCAGCCTTCCAATTGCCCGGCCCCCTGGGCGCCTTTTTGAATACAGGTATCCCGCATGGCCCGCGACACTACCGACCAGACACCGCTCTCTTCGGTCCAGGATCTGACCGATTATATCGCCGCCGGCAACAAGCCGCGGGAGCGCTTCCGGATCGGCACCGAACACGAGAAATTCGCCTTCTTCCGCGCCGACAACAGCCCGGTTCCCTATTTCGGCGATGCCAGCATTTCGGCCCTTTTAACCGGCCTGCAGAAAAAAAGCGGCTGGGAACCGATCACCGACAGCGGCAACATCATCGGCCTTGCCGAGCAGAACGGCATGGGCGCGATCTCGATCGAGCCCGGCGGCCAGTTCGAACTCTCCGGCGCACCGCTGGAGACGATCCACGAGACCTGCAAGGAATCGAACCAGCATCTGGCGACGCTGCGCGAAATCGCCGAGCCGATGGGCATCCGCTTCCTCGGTATCGGTGGCAGTCCGAAATGGACCTATGCGGAAACGCCGCAAATGCCGAAATCACGCTACGAGATCATGACCCGCTATATGCCGAAGGTCGGTACCCAGGGTCTCGACATGATGTACCGCACCTGCACGATCCAGGTGAACCTCGACTTCTCCTCGGAAGCCGACATGCGCAAGAAAATGCGCGTCTCGATGAAGCTGCAGTCGCTGGCGACCGCCCTCTTCGCATCCTCGCCCTTCACCGAGGGCAAGCCGAACGGGCTGCTCTCCTGGCGCGGCGATATCTGGCGCGACGTCGACAACCGGCGGGCCGGCCTGCTCGACTTCACCTTCCGCGACGACTTCGGCTTCCGCGACTATGCCGAATGGGCGCTCGATGCGCCGATGTATTTCATCGTCCGCGACGGCCGCTATCACGACTGTACCCATGTCACCTTCCGCCAGTTCATGAACGGCGCATTGAAGGGCGAGGTCGCCGATCCGGCGCCGACGATGGGTGACTGGACGAACCATCTTTCGACACTCTTCCCCGACGTGCGGCTGAAGCGTTTTCTCGAAATGCGCGGCGCCGATGGCGGCCCGTGGCGCCGCATCTGTGCGCTGCCGGCCTTCTGGGTCGGCCTGCTCTACGATGATGCGGCACTCGATGCTGCCGACGAGTTGACGAAGGATTGGACCTTTGCCGAGATCAGCGCCCTGCGCAATGCCGTTCCCGCCGAAGGGCTGAAGGCGCAATTTCGCGGACATCCGCTCTTCGACATGGCGCGCGAGGTGGTCGGCATATCAAGGGCCGGTCTCAAGGCGCGTGGCAAGCTCAACCGGGAAGGCCAGGACGAGAGCATCTTCCTGGCGCCGCTCGACGAGGTGCTCGCCAAGAAGGCGACGCTCGCCGAGGATCTGCTGTCGCTCTATCACGGCCGCTGGCACGGCTCCGTGGAACCGGTCTTCGAGGACTATCAGTACTGAGCCTGAGCTAGAGCGGTTCAGCTTTTCATGGAATTGCTCTGACAGCCCCCATTTTTTCGACTGTCTCCGAGCAGCGGAAGTGAAGGCCGGCCAGGTGGTGCTCCACGCGAAGCGTGTCGCGATCTTTCAGATTCGTTTGCCGCGCTCTAGATCTTTGCTTTTCCGCATGTCTTTATCGCAAAACCGCTGCTCACTTTTGCGAGACATGCTTTAGCGAAACTCCTCCCTAAGTTCTTATGGCAAAAAGCCGTTTGCGCATTGCCATTTCCGGTTATAGTGGCGTTACAACGCGTCACGACCCGGGGAAAGGGACTTCCATGCTGCCACTCTTCGACATGATGATGCAGGCGCAGAACGGCGCCGCGATGGAGGCGATCGCCCGGCAGTTCAACCTCGCGCAGGAACAGGCGACGAAGGCGATGGCGGCGCTGATGCCGGCCTTTTCCGCCGGGCTGAAACGCAGCACCAGCAATCCCTATGATTTCGTCGGGCTGATGCAGGCGGTCTCCTCCGGAAACTACGCCCGATATTTCGAAGATATGAGCCGGGCCTTTACGCCGGAGGGTATTTCCGACGGCAACAACATCCTTGCCCAACTCTTCGGCTCGAAGGAGGTTTCGCGCGCGGTCGCCGCCCAGGCCGCACAGATGACCGGCATCGGCCAGGATATCTACAAACGGATGCTGCCGGTGCTGGCCGATACGCTGATGGGCGGGCTCTTCAAGCAAACGACCGGCCAGATGGCCTCGCCGGTCAACCCCTTCGTCAACACCGCGATGAACGAGACCATCCAGAAATGGCTGGAAAGCACCGGCTTTGCGCCGAAGCCGAAGACAGCTCCGGAACCCAGCATCTTCGACAATCCCTTCACGCAGGCGATGCAGCTGATGTTTTCGGTGCCGAAGCCGGAAGCGACATCGCAGCCGAACCCCTTCCTCGACAATCCCTTCGCCAAAGCCTTCCAGGAGATGATGGGCGGGCTTGGCCAACAGCCGTCGGCCCAGACTAAGACCAAGACGCCGGAGGCGCCGAAGGAAGAGGCGAAGGTCAATGCCGACAGCTATACCGAGATGCTGAACACCATGTTCGACAGCGGACTGGAAGTGCAGAAGAACTACCAGAGGAACCTGGAAGCGATCTTCGAAACCTATCGGCCGAAGCCCTCGTCCAAGACGAGCGAATAACCCCGAATGCGGCGCATTAGAGCGCCGTGCGTCCTTTCGGACGCACAAAGGACGCTCTAACTCTTTCAATCCTCGCATCGTGCTTTCCGAAAATCGAGTCCGATTTTCGGGCCGATGCGCTAGGGCATAAAAAAACCCGGAGATGGTCCCTCAGTTGAGCGTCGCTCAGATCGTGCAGCGTGTTGATATCCATTCGATTGCGGAACCCGCGAAAGAGGGAGGTCAACGGTGCGAGGCCTGCTGCCAGACGCTGGGGAAACGTCGGGGTGAGCTTGCCGCAGTCGAGTTCTATTGTTCTGTCTGTCATCCGCATGGGACTCTCCTTTCTTTCGATTTTCTTTTAGGCGCGCAACAACCCACCCCTCCCGCGAGGTCGCACGGGAAGGAGCAAGGCTGAATTGGCTCGGACAGGCAGGGTGTCTGTCCTTCACTTTGCTTGATTTGCATCCCGAAGATGCCAAAGACCTATTGATCAGTCCAACGAATGTTTCTAATGATTATCATCAGCTATCTTTATGGGTGACAACATGTCCGCGCCTCTTGATCTCGACCAATTGCAGACTTTCATCGCCATCGTCGATTCCGGCAGCTTCACCAAGGCCGCCGACAGGGTCTACAAGACCCAATCGGCCGTCTCCATGCAGATGCGCCGTCTCGAGGAGCGCATCGGCAAGCAGCTGTTCATCAAGGACGGCCGCGGCAACCGGCTGACGGTCGAGGGCGAAAAGCTGCTCAACTATGCCCGGCGCATCATCCGCCTCAACAATGAGGCGATCGCCGCCTTCGACGACAACAGGCTGGAGGGGACGTTGCGGATCGGCACGCCTGATGATTATGCCGACCGCTACATGCCCGAAATCATCGGCCGCTTCGCCAAGACGCATCCGAATGTCGAGCTCTATATCGTCTGCGAGCCCTCGGTGGATCTTGCCGAACGCATGCATAAGGGCGAGCTCGACATCGCGCTCGTCACCCACAATCCGCGCGAGCGCATGTCCGATGTGGTGAGAACCGAGCCGCTCTGCTGGGTGGGCTCGGCCAACCATCCGATCCGCGACGACGCGCCGGTGCCGCTTGCCGTCGGCCGGCGCGACTGCCAGTGGCGCCAGCTCGCCTGCTCGGCGCTCGATGCGGTGGGACGCGAGCACCAGATCCTGTTCACCAGCTGGTCCTGCACCGTCGTTGCCGCTGCCGTGCTTGCCGGCATGGCGGTTTCGGTGATGCCGGAATCGGCGCTGCGGACGGGCATGAAGGTGCTAAGCCAGGCGGACGGCTTTCCGGCGCTGCCGCCGGTGCAGATCGGCATCATGAAGCGGCCGGGCGTTTCGCTCTCGCTGATGAACGCGATCACGGCGCACATCACCGCCTGCCTCGACAATATCACGCCCACTGTCGTCGACGACAGCCTCGAGGCGGACGTCAAATCCGCCCAGGCGCGCCTTTATCCGCGGCTGAAGGCGGCCAATATGGTCCCAAGCTGGTAGTCGCTCTCAGGCGGCGCGCGGCAGGGTCGTGGTGAAAAGGGAGGCGCGGATGACGCGCTTCCACTCATTAAGCATACGCTGCGCTAAGGCATCCTCGCTCACGGCGGCAAGTCGGATGACAGCGCCGATCAGGTGGCTGAACAGGTAAGTCCGCGCATACATTTCTTCGTCGCAAAGGTCGGGAGCCAACTGGCGCACGGCGTCATGGAAAATGCCGGCGACGCGACCGCTATGCTCGATATTCAGCTGCAACAGATCCTGATCGGTCTCCGTTCCCATCCAGACGCCGAGATAGACAGGATCGTTGTGGTAGGAATCGTAATACCAGTCGATGGTGGCGCAGACGACGTCCAACGCCTGGTCAAGTGACCGTACGTCGGCAAACATCGCCGCCATCTTCGCCTGGATCGCCGCGGCGTGCTGGTCGAACAGGGCTTTGACGATCGCCGCCTTCTCCGGGAAATACTGGTAAACCGAACCGATCGGCACTTTGGCGGCGGCGGCGAGCTCCGTCATCCGCATGGCGCTGACGCCCTTTTCGGCGATGATCTTGGCGGCGGCGGCGAGAATAAGGTCCAGCCTCTGGATGCTGCGCTCCTGCTTCGGCTTCCTGCGCAGGCCTATCCGATCCATGCTTTCCGCGCCCATGTCGTTCCCATTCTTATCGTTCGCGGCGGAAGGCATGCGCCAAACCACCGCGTCGGGTCGATATGACATGCAGGTCTTCATCCGCCGTAAATGGAAACGTTCGCATTTTAACGGCCGGGAAAAGCGTGTGAAAACGGTGCGCTACCGTACAATTCAAACTGTTACACCGTCCTGTGTACGCCTGAAAAAGACACACGGCGCCGTCAAGCATATCGTGTCAGAATTTCACCGACAGCGCCGCTTTGACCCCATTCTGCTGCGCGTTGTCTGCGATCTTGGGAATGGCCCAACGTCCGGGGGCCATCTTGCCGCCGATGTCGGCATGTTCCGTCGTCGGCCTGCAGCATTTCAATTGCTGCAGATCCTGTCTTTAGATCGATCCCGATTTAAGGAATTATGTAGCAGGTGGCGGGCAAATGATGGGGCGGTAGCGCCTGCCGCCTCAGCTCATCAGCATCCATGCGGCAAGCCAGATCCACATGGCGGCAAGCACCAGGTAACCGGCAGCGAAGATCGGGCTGCGATATCGCAATTCGTTGCTGGTGACGTGGACAGCGGCGTGAGCATAACGCAGGACGACGAAGGCCCAGGCAAGACCGACGGTGACGATATTGTCGGCGTCGGTGATATAAAGAAGAATGCAGCAGACATGGAAGAGCACCGGCAGTTCGAACTGGTTGGCGAGGCAGTTCTTGACCGCAAGGCTTTCGGCCGGCTCGCCGCGGTTTTCGCGATAATCCGATTTCGCGATGCTGCCGGCACGGATCATTTTTGCCCGCCGAAGCCCAAGAAGCGCGTAAAGACCATGGACCAGGGCCACGTGGGCAAGGAGTGGCCAGAAGATTTGATAGCCGGTCATATGGCCGTTTCCTTTCCGCTTTCGCATTCGTTGCGAGCAGTAGCCGAAAGGAGAAAAGGATACCAGCGTCGGCCGCCCGCCATCAGAATATGGCGGGCCGCCCGGTTTCATCAGACCTGCGCGCTGCCGCCATCGGCGAAGAGTTCGGCACCGGTGACGAAGCTGGAATCATCCGAGGCAAGGAAGAGCGCGGCGGCGGCAACTTCCTCGGCACGCCCGACCCTGCCCATTGGTACCTGGGCCGCAAGATAATCAAGCAAGCCCTGCTGTTGGGTTGGGTCCTTACCCGCCAATTCGACCAGTCCAGTCGTCTCCGTCGGACCAGGACTGAGTGTGTTGATCCGAATGCCGCGATCCTTCACGTCAAGGATCCAGTTGCGCGCAAAGCTGCGCAAAGCAGCTTTCGATGCGGCATAAACACTGAAGGCGGGCGTGCCGGTCGAGCCTGCTGTCGATCCCGTCAATATGATCGATGATCCTCGGGCAAGCAGTGGCAGGGCCTTCTGCACCGTAAAGAGAACCCCCTTCACATTCCGATCGAAAGTATCGTCATACTGCTCTTCGGTAATTTCGCCGAGGGGCAGCATGGATCCTCCGCCCGCGTTGACGAAGAGCACGTCAATTCGCCCGGCCTCTGCCTTCACCCGCTCATAGAGTTGATCGAGGTCGGCAAGATTGGCCGAATCAGCCTGAATGCCGACAACCCCACCGCCGATCTCAGCGATGGCTGCATCGAGAACAGCCTTGCGACGGCCGGTAATGAAAACCCGCGCGCCCTCGGCCACGAAGCGCTTCGCTGTTGCAAGACCAATGCCCGAGGTGGCGCCGGTGATGACCGCAATCTTTGCATCCAGTCTTTGTGTCATTGTTGTCTCCTTTGTTCGACTGGAGCTGAGATATGGACGGCCGAACCGTTTCGAAATAGAAAGAATTGAAAGCTATCGTTTCAGGAATGACATGACTAAATTTCCGGATTTCGAAGGCCTGGCGATGTTTGCAAAAGTCGCCGAAGAACGTTCTTTCGCGCGGGCTGCTCAAACACTTGGGGTGTCCGTGCCGACCGTTTCGCGTGCCGTGAGCCGGCTTGAGCAGAGGCTGGGCGCAAGGCTTTTCAACCGCACTTCGCGGCAGCTCGCCTTGACGGATTTTGGCCTGCGACTGATCGACAGCGCCGCACGGATCTATGCTGAGGCCGAGGCGGCAGAAAACACAGCCCGCGAGCTTGCTACCCGACCGAGGGGCCTCATCAGGCTTGCCGCGCCAATGGACTTCGGCACACGCTGGCTGGCCCCGATCTTGCCCGATTTTTTCGAGCTCTATCCGGACATTTCCATCGACCTGCATATGAGCGATGCCGTCGTCGATATCGTGGGAGACGGCTTTGATGCGGCGCTTCGTATTGCGGTACTGCCGGATTCATCATTGGTCGCGCGCAGGCTCACGCCGGTTGATCGCTTCATTCTCGCTGCATCCGCTTACATCGATCGACATGGCGTGCCGGAACACCCTCGCGAGCTTGCTGCTCACCATTGCCTCGGATACGCCTACAGGCCGCGCCAAGACGTCTGGCGCTTGCGTAACAATGAAGGCAAGGAGGAGGTCATAGTGCCAAGTGGCGCCCTCAGGGCCACCAATTCGCAAGCCTTGGTACCGATGGCGCTGCGCGGCCTCGGGATCATCGAACTACCGGAATTTCTCGCCTATGACTATCTCACCGACGGCCGGCTGAAGCCAATCCTTTCCGGCTGGGCGCTGCCTGCCGGCGCACTGTATTTCGTCACCCCTTCTGCTCGGAGCCGACCTGCGAAGGTCGAGGTCCTTTCCGATTTCATGGTGGCAAGACTTTCAAATCCGGCCTGGCGATGGCGGGGCTGACCGCCGCTTCAGGGGTCACGCGAAGAGAGCCAGCGCATGACGGCAAGCCGGGCGATGAGGATGAAGCAGATGACAAGGCTTGCGAATTTCAGCCGCGTCATCCACGGCAGCAACTGTGTTGCAAGGCCTGAGGACGCACCATCGCCGAAGGCGATCAGGCTCGAGATGTTTTCGCCGTAGTCGGCGATGCCGTAGATGAACGGCAGCAGGTAGACCGCCTTGCCAACGAGCGGATGCGCCGATCGGCCGAACCATGCGCCACCGGGACCGAGCTTGAGGAAGGCAAGGAACAGCAGTGCCGTCAGCAAGGCCGGAAAGATCAGCTCCGGCCCGAAATACATGGCGCGCAGTAATCTGGTCGCCGTCTCGTTCTCATCAAGCAGCTTCTGCATGTGGAAAACCGCCGACTCGTCGTAACCGGCGAAGTAGGTATCGAGCACCGCCTGGCCGGTTTCGTGCTTGAACGGAACGACGAAGCCGAAGGTTGTCCAGGCGAGCACGGCAAGGCAGAGGGCTGCGAGCAGCGCGACGACCCACAGAGGAATCCCGCTGCCCGCCTTCATGATCAGAGGCCGGCGCCCGGATAGTTCGGGCTCTCGCGGGTGATCGTCACGTCATGGGCATGGCTTTCGCGAAGACCGGCGCCGGAGATGCGCACGAACGTGGCCCGTTCTTGGAAATCCTTGAGGTCCTTGCCGCCGACATAGCCCATGGCCGCCTTGAGGCCGCCAGCGAGCTGATGGATGACGCCCGAGACCGGGCCCTTATACGGCACCTGACCTTCGATGCCCTCAGGCACGAGCTTCAGCGTGTCGCGCACCTCGGCCTGGAAGTAACGATCGGCCGAGCCGCGGGCCATGGCGCCGACGGAGCCCATGCCGCGATAGGCCTTGAAGGAGCGTCCCTGGTAGAGATAGACCTCGCCCGGGCTCTCATCGGTGCCGGCAAGCAGCGAGCCGATCATGACGGCGGAAGCGCCGGCGGCGATCGCCTTGGCAAGGTCGCCCGAGAATTTGATGCCGCCATCGGCGATGACGGGCACGTCCTGGTCATTCGCGGCTTGAACCGCCGACATGATCGCGGCGAGCTGCGGCACGCCGACACCGGCGACGATGCGCGTCGTGCAGATCGAGCCCGGACCGATGCCGACCTTGACGGCATCCGCACCGGCATCGATCAGCGCTCTGGTGCCGTCATAGGTGGCGACGTTGCCGGCCATGATGCGCACCGAGTTGGAGAGCTTCTTGACGCGGGTGACCGCATCGAGGACGCGCTGCGAATGGCCATGGGCGGTATCGACGACCAGAAGGTCGACGCCGGCCTCGATCAGCCGCTCGGCGCGCTCGAAGCCATCATCGCCGACGCTGATGGCGGCAGCGGCACGAAGCCTGCCCTGCGCATCCTTGGAAGCGTTCGGATTCAGCTGCGACTTCTCGATATCCTTGACGGTGATGAGGCCGACGCAGCGGCCTTCGGTATCGACCACCAGAAGCTTCTCGATGCGATGCGAATGCAGCAGGCGCTTGGCCTCCTGCTGATCGACGTTTTCCTTGACGGTGACCAGACTGTCCTTTGTCATCAGCTCGTGGATCTTCTGTTCCGGATCGGAAGCGAAGCGGACGTCGCGGTTGGTCAGGATGCCGACAAGGCGGCCGGACTTCTCGACGACAGGGATGCCGGAAATGCTGTAGGACTTCATGAGCCCGAGCGCATCGGCAAGCGTCGCATCGGGGCCGATCGTCACCGGATTGACGACCATGCCGCTTTCAAACTTCTTCACCTGCCGGACCTGCTCGGCCTGCTCGATCGGCGTCAGGTTGCGATGAATGACGCCGAGGCCGCCGGCCTGGGCCATGGCGATCGCCAGGCGGCTCTCGGTGACGGTATCCATGGCTGATGAAATGATCGGGATGTTGAGCTCGAAATCCCGGGCGATGCGGGTGGAGATATTCGTCTGGCCCGGCATGACCTCGGAATGTCCCGGCTGCAGCAGCACGTCGTCGAAGGTAAGCGCGTCTGCGCCGGTTGCCGTTTCAATGATGCGTGCCATGGCCAAATTCCTTCGTTTAATAAAAATGCGACCCTGTCCGGAAACGAATCGTCCGCCCCGGCGGTCTGCATGGGTTGCTTGGAAGTTGGCGAGGGCTGGTAACACGTCTATGACAGGAAGGAAATAGCAAAAAGCCCGGCATGTCCGCCAGGCTCGGCATGGGTGCCATGCGCCCAGAGCATTTCGGCAAAAGCGCCAAGCACTTTTCCGTTCGGAATTGCATAAAAACAAGAAGTTAGAGCGGCACAGCACTTCCGTGAAAGGCTGAACCGTTCCAGATCAGATGTCGAACTGATAGGTCTTCGGCACGAAGCGATAACCGCCATCCTGCCGATCGACGAAGCCGACCGCCGGGAACGGCATGTGGTAGCCAAGGAAGGCGATCTTCTCGCTCGCAATCATCTCGAAAACCTTGCGGCGCGTGACTGCCGCTTGCGTCTTGTCCATGTCGAAACGCACCTCCCAATCCGGCCGCAGCAGCGACAGGATATAGTGGTTGGCCGTATCGCCTGTGAGCACAAGGCGTTTGCCCTCGGATTCGACGTGGAACACCATATGGCCCGGCGAGTGGCCGGACGCCAGCATCGCCGTTACGCCTGACGCAAAGCTATCGCCATCCTTGACGAAGGTGGTCTTTTCGGCGAGCGGCACGACATTGGCGAGCACCGCCTTGTGGCCGCCCTCGGCGGGCGTGCCCTCGCGTGCCTTGTCCGACCAGAAATCATATTCCGCCTGGCCGACGACATAGCGGGCATTCTTGAAGGCAGCCGCGCCGTCCTCCGTCAGACCGCCGATATGATCGCCGTGGAGATGGGTCAGCGCCACCAAGGTGACGTCGTCGGCCGAATATCCTGCCGCCTTCAGGCCTTCGGTCAGCTGGCCGGCGCCGCGTGCGCGGCCGCTGGCGCCAAAGCCGGTATCGACGAGGATGACATCCGAACCGGTATCGATGAGAGCCGGCGTATAGCCATTCATGAACTTGTCGGCCGGCAGGAAGTTTGCGGTCAGCAACGCCTTGACCGTTTCGGGATCCTGATTGGTGCCGAAGGTTTCATAGGGCTTTTCGACAATGCTGGTGCCGTCGCGGACGACGGTGAATTTATAGGAACCAAGCTTAAATTGATTGATCTCGGGCAAAGGCGTTCCATCCATATGATTGCGCTCTCCAGTTGCGGCCGCTTCGGCCTTCTCTTTAAAAATTGCCGGCGCCGCCAGCAGGCCAAGGCCTGCGGCAAAAGGGTGCGCCGCTTTATTCCCGACGAAATTGTCATATGTCCATCCTTCATGACGTGCAGGCCTTCATGACGTGCAGGTGCGTCACCGCACGGCCCCCGGTGTCGATTCCGCGGCCGGATTTCTTGCCCCGGCCAGGTAAACATATGTCAATCTTGACAGGCGACGTTGATGCGCAAGCCGTCTCACGCAGACGTGAAGCAAACGTGTCGTCGACCCGGATTTGGGGATTGGCATAGCCCGCAGCTGGGACTAAACAGCACGGGCCTTTCCAGCTTCGATCCGCTGCCCCATCAAGGCTCCCGCCTATGAATCGCATCGTCCCGCTGATCCTTGCCGTCGCCCTTTTCATGGAACAGATGGACTCCACCGTCATTGCGACGGCGCTGCCGGCGATCGCGGCGGATTTGCATGTCGGGCCGATCACGCTGAAGCTGGCGCTGACCTCCTACATGGTGGCGCTGGCGGTATTCATCCCGGTCAGCGGCTGGATGGCCGACAGGTTCGGCGCCAGGAAGATCTTCCGCCTTGCCATCTCGGTCTTCGTCATCGGCTCGATCTTCTGTGCCGTCTCGTCCAACCTCGTCGAATTCGTGTTTGCCCGCTTCCTGCAGGGCATGGGCGGCGCGATGATGACACCGGTCGGCCGCCTCGTGCTGGTGCGCACGACACAGCGCAGCGATCTGGTCTCGGCCATGGCGCTGCTCACCATCCCCGCCCTTGTCGGCCCGCTCACCGGCCCGCCGCTCGGCGGCTTCATCACCACCTATTTCAGCTGGCACTGGATCTTCCTGATCAACGTGCCGGTCGGCATCATCGGCATCTGGCTTGCGACGATTTTTCTGCCGGAGGTGGAAGCGACGGCGCCGCCGCGGCTCGATTTCACCGGTTTCGTGCTGACCTCGCTTTCGGCCGCAGGCGTCGTCTTCGGCCTGTCGGTGGTCAGTCTGCCAGCCCTGCCCCCGATCATCGGCGTCACCGCCACCTTGATCGGCCTCATCTGCGGCGTCCTCTACGGGCGCCATGCCAAGCGGCATCCGGCGCCGATCCTCAATCTCAACCTGTTCAAGAACCCGACGTTTCGGGCCTCCACTTTGGGCGGCATGCTGTTTCGCATTTGCGTCGGTGCCATGCCCTTCCTGACGCCGCTGATGCTGCAGCTCGGCTTCGGGCTGACGCCGTTTCAATCCGGCCTCATCACCTTTGCAGGCGCGATCGGGGCGATCACCACCAAGTTCATGGCAAAGCGCGTCTTCGCCGCTGCCGGCTTCCGCACGACGCTTCTCGGCGCCGCCGGGGTAACGACCCTGGTGACTGTCATCACCGGCCTTTTCACGCCGTCGACGCCGCACCTCGTCATCATCGGCGTGCTGCTGCTCGGCGGCTTCTCCCGCTCCTTCATGTTCACCGGGGTGAATGCGCTTGCCTTCGCCGATATCGATGATGCCGAAGCCAGCCAGGCGACATCGATGAGCTCGGTGATGCAGCAGGTCAGCCTGGCGCTCGGCGTTGCGGTCGCCGCCGCCATCCTGGAGAGCTCGATCTATATCAGCGGCGAAGCGCTACAGGTGGCCGATTTCCACCTTGCCTTCTACATCATTGCCGGACTGACGGTTATTGCGACCATTCCCTTCATCCGGATGGACCGCAATGCCGGCGCGCTCGTTTCCGGACACCGCTTGAAGACGATGACGGCCGCAACTGTTGAAGCTGAACAGCACGCGGTGAAATAAAGCGTGTCGCGCAAAAGTGTGGAGCGGTTTTGCGATAACGACATGCGTTGGAAATAAAGACTAAAGCGCGAGAGCGAATCTGAAAGATTGCGACGCGCTTTTGGAAACCGTTACTCCGGGTTTTCGCAGACGGCAGAGAGCTTGTTGCCGTCGAGATCACGCACATAGGCGGCGTAGAAATGGGCATGGTAGGAGCGCAGGCCGGCCCTGCCCTCATCCACGGCGCCTGCCGCGATCGCTGCCGCATGGAAGGCGTCGACATCCGCCCGTGTTTCGGCTGCAAGCGCCACCATGGCGCCATTGCCTGAGGTCGCCCGGCGGCGATTGAACGGCGTCACCACCCAGAAGCGGCAGCGCGTATCGCCCTCGGCGGCATAGCCGATTTCCTCCTCCGAAGAGCGCTGGCGGCGATAACCGAGCACAGGCAGCACGGCATCATAAAAATGCCCTGCGCGATACAGATCGTTGGTTCCGAGCGTGACGTAAAGAAGCATTGGGATCAGCGGTTCAAATCCTTGCAGCGCCGCGCCTCCTTTGAGACGCGCAAAGGACGCTGTGGCGCTTTCAATTGCTGCATAATTTATCCCTATATCGATTCCGATTTAAGGAATTAGGCAGTCGATCGCCATCATCGGACAGGACCGGCCCAAAGATCAAGCTTCCTCTGCTTCACCTTCGGCCTTGCGCCCCTTGAACCCCTTGGCCAGCAGGAACATCTCGACCGATTCGGCGCGCGACGAGTTCGGCTTGACATGGACGACCTGGCGGAAGTTCTGCTTCAGCATGGCGAGCAGTTCGCGCTCGGTGCCGCCCTGAAAGGTCTTGGTGAGGAAGTGGCCGCCTTCCTGGAGCACTTCGACGGCGAAATGTGCCGCGACTTCGCACAGATGCATGGTGCGCAGATGGTCGGTGCGGTGGTGGCCGGTGGTGGGTGCTGCCATGTCTGATATGACAAGGTCGGGTGTGCCGCCGACGGCCTCCAACAGCTTTTCCGGCGCGGTCGGATCGAGGAAATCGAGCTGCAGGATCTTGACCCCCGGCAGCTGGGTCATTTCGAGGAAATCGATCGCAGCCACACGAATATCATCATCCGTCGAGCCGGTGACTTTGGCGGCGATCTGCGACCAGCTGCCCGGAGCAGCGCCGAGATCGATAATGCGCCTGGCGCCGCGCAGGATATGATGTTTCTCGTCGATCTCCAGCAGCTTGAAGGCGGCACGGGCGCGATAGCCTTCGAGCTGGGCGCGCTGCACATAGGGATCGTTGATGTGGCGCTCCAGCCATTGGCGGGAGGAGGCCTTCATCTTCTTGTTCTTGACGCGCTGGCCGAGCTTGCGGCCGGTGCGGTTTCCGGCGATCGGTGCCTTGGTCATGCCTTTTCCCTATCTCGCGCGCTGGCCGCGGCGGTTGCGGTGGCGCCGCCACACGCCGTCATCGGCCATCATGTCGGTGAGCAGGCCTTCCCTCAAGCCGCGATCGGCAACGCGCATGCGCGGGCTTGGCCAGCGGCGGCGGATCGCCTCGAGGATGGCGCAGCCGGCGAGCACCAGATCAGCCCGATCCGGCCCGATGCAGGGATTGGCGGCACGGCTTGCGAAATCCCAGGAGAGAAGCTTTGCCTGCATGGCGGAGACCTCGTCATCGGACAGCCAGATGCCATCGACCTTGCGCCGGTCATAACGCGGCAGGTCGAGATGGACGCCGGCAAGCGTTGTCACCGTGCCAGACGTGCCGATCAGATGGAAGTCGCCGGTCTGGGCGACCTCGATCTCAGGGCAATCGAAGCGTCCGAGCATGCCTTCGACTTCGCGCACCATGCCTTCGAAAGCTTCCGGCGTGACGTCGTGCCCGCCATGGCGCTCCGACAGCGTCACGACGCCGACCGGCAGCGAGGTCCAGTGGGTGATATGATTGGCGAGGCGGCTGAAGCGATTGTCGCCGATACGGATGACGGCGATCTCCGACGAACCGCCGCCGATATCGAACAACACGACGGAGCGCGTCTCGCGACCGACCAGCGAGGAGCAGCCGGAGACGGCAAGCCGCGCTTCGGTCTCGCGATCGATGATCTCAAGCGCCAGGCCGGTTTCGGCAACGACCCGGCTGAGGAATTCCTCGCCATTGATCGCCTGGCGGCACGCTTCGGTGGCGATCAGCCGCATGCGGCGGATCTCCCGGTTCCTGAGCTTGGAGGCGCAGATCCTCAACGCCTCGATCGCCCGCTCCATCGCCTCGTCGGACAGACGGCCGCTGGCCGCAAGGCCTTCGCCGAGGCGCACGATGCGGGAAAAAGCGTCGACGACGCGGAACTGACCGGGACGGGTCGGCTGGGCAATGAGAAGACGGCAATTGTTGGTGCCGAGATCAAGGGCAGCATAGAGCTCCTCCGGCCACACATGCTCGCCGGCCTGGCGATCCCCCTGATGCCCGGCATGGGCATGGCTGTCCTGGCGGCCCTTGCGGTTGGCGGCTGCGCCGTTCTGGGTTTCGCGCGGGACGGCAATGCGCGCCGTCTCTTCCGCGCGGCTTTCCTGCTGCGGAGCACCTGCTGGTTTTGCCGATGTCAGCGGCCGTCCCTGCAGACCGCGCTTGCCGCGATGCTTGCGGCGGTTGCGACGGCTCGGCGCCGAATCGCCATCGGACCGGGCGGCATGATCTGCCGCTCCGGCCTGTTCCAACACATGAGTTTGAGGTGAACCGTCCTGCACAGCACCGTGGCCGCCACGACGGCGACGCTTGCGCTTGCGAGCCGGATTGCCGGCTGCATCTTCCATCGGGCGCGCAGGCTGTCCGGCACCGCCGGAAGGCTCATGCGAAGCGGGATGAGCCGCGTTGCGGGATTGCCCGCCACGTTTGCCCTTGCGGCGCCTGGACTTCTTGCCGTCCTTGCGCCCTGCCGCCGACGCCCCGTCAAATTGCGGCTTTGCGCCGCCTTCGGGGTCTTCCACGTTGTTTTTCCATCGCGCCGCGCAAGTCTTGAGATATGCAGCAGGCGCTCATTCGATTTTTGCGTTGCGGCAAGAATATCAGCGCCCGCCGAAATCGCCAAATTCTTTTTTGGACAGGGGATTTGCAGCGATTTCACCTTTCCCCGGCAGCACCGATTTTTTTCAAAACAGCTATTTGCAATCCCCCGGCTTTTGGTTATAAGCGCCGCACACCAGCCGACCGCCCGCCGGTTCGCTTATGCTGGGGAATAGTTCAATGGTAGAACGACGGACTCTGACTCCGTTAATCTTGGTTCGAATCCAGGTTCCCCAGCCAATATTTCACTAAGCGATTGATTTTACGGCAAAACGGGTTTGCTTGTGTCTGCCCTCCCCGTCCCCTCCTCCAATGCCTGCTTCCTTTTCGTTGCCCTGATCATTTAAATCGACGGGCGCAGGATGTCGGCGAATCCGACATCCTGGCTCGGGCGAGCATCTTACAGCATCTACGCATACACGCGCCCATGTCGATTTTGTTGATTTCGGGCGCGCCGTAGCGAGCAGCGATGGTAGGCGCTATTGGCATCGGCCCGACGTCTTCTCGCTTCTGGAACGGCCATAGACAAAATTGGTCAGCGACTGGGAAAACAAATGCAAACTAATGAGGGTTCCGGAATGCTGATTTACAACAGCGCAGAAAATAAAGATTGAAATCGGCCGCGCCCGCAAATCTTTTATCAGGCCATACTGTTCTCCCTCCAAGATCTCTGTGTTAGGCAGCCCAAAAGCGCCAATGTTGGGCGCAACAACGTTACGCTCTGGATATTGAAGGCAGGCGCTAGCATTGAAGGTTTACAGACCAGAGATCGATGGCTTAAGGGCCATCTCGGTGATCGCGGTTATTCTATATCACGCCGAGCTCACGGTTGCCGGCCACACGTTGCTGCGGGGCGGATACATCGGCGTCGATGTGTTTTTTGTGATCAGCGGCTTTCTGATCTCCCAAATTCTGCTGACAGAAATCGAAGCAACGGGGCGTATTGATTTCCTTAAATTCTATGCTCGGCGCGCGCGAAGAATTCTGCCTGCGTTGTTTGCAGTCATTTTCGCGACAATTCCTTTTGCTTATTACCTTTTATTACCATCTGAACTCCTGGATTACGCGAATTCCATAGGCTCGTCGCTCCTATTTGGATCGAATATCTATTTCTATTTTACGGCGGCCCAGTACGGGGAGCCCAACACCCTTCTCAAGCCTTTTCTTCACACCTGGTCGTTGAGCGTCGAAGAGCAATTTTATATCGGGTTTCCGCTCCTATTGCTGATCGTGCGCCGATACCTGAAATCAAGGTTTTTGCCATGCGTGTTGCTTGTGGCATCCCTCAGCTTTGTATTGTGTGTCGTAACGGTACGGTATGATCAGCAACAAGCCTTCTACTCGCCACTCACCCGGGCCTGGGAACTGCTGGCCGGAACACTTCTCGCCTATCACGAGGTGGGGCGTGGACGAACTCGCCCTCGGCCGTTACTCGCGGCGGCCGGGCTTGTCCTCGTTCTTGGTTCGCTCATCTTGTTTAGAAAGGACACGGTTCATCCTGGCCTGGTAACTGTGATCCCAGTCATTGGGACCTGTCTGGTGCTCGCATTCACCAGTCAGCAGGACGCGGTCGGGCGCCTGTTGGCTTCTCGACCTGCGGCGCTCACCGGATTAGTATCCTACTCTTTATATTTGTGGCATTATCCGGTCTTCGCCTTCGCGCGGCTGACAAGCTTGAATTTCAACAATGGCGATAAGATTCTTGCCATCGCAGCGACGGTCTTGGTCGCGGTGGTCAGCTTTGTCGTTATCGAAAAGCCCCTTCGCCACACCAGGAGAAGCCGCGCGCTCTGGATCTACCTAAGCTCATCAGTTGTAACCATCACGGCTGCTGTTGTGTCAGCGGTCTATATGGCCGGTTTTCCTCACAGGTTGGATCAAATTTATCCACCGCTCGCGCAGACGAACGAAGCACGGCTCGAAAGCACTTTTCTAAGCTTGAACAACAACATTCAAGCTGGGAAGCCCATTATCTTCATAATTGGGGACTCGCACGCCAGAAACTGGTCGATCGCGCTGAAAAATTACATCGATGCCGACCGATATCAAATCGTGGCAATCAGCTACTTAAACTGCATGGTGGAGATCAAGAACGATATTGTTAAGGCCCCCTCTCGCGCCAGCATTTACGACAAATATTGCATTCCTTTTGAAAAATATATCAACGACAAGTCATTGCTCAGCCGAACGAAAGCGATTTTCCTTACGAGCCTTCGGCCTTTTGAGTACACCGTCAACCCCTTCAGGTTTGAGCTTCTTTCCTGGATGAAAAGCCACTCGGATGACGCGCGAATTTTCGTTTTCGGAAATTATTTCCAGCTCGACGAATTACACTCGTGCCTAGGGCTCATGTTTCAGAGAAAATCCGATGCCTCTATATGCCTGCGGGAAGCGACCTATCCGCCGGCCAACCAGCCTTTAGAGCAACTGCCATTTTTCCCACCCGATCTAGCGTTCACCTACGTCGATATCGTCAAGCTTCACTGCGATTACGACAAGGAGAAATGCCTCACGAGCAGCAGGGGTGTTCCGTTCATCACAGACTGGAACCATCTGACAGCAGAATTTCTGACGACCCTGATTGGTGACATTCTGGAAAAGAGAACCGCCGACCTACGGGGCGACGGTCTGCTCGATTTCCTGGTACCGCCGCACGCCAGGCAATCCGAACGAACTGCAAGTTCTCAGCCGAACGCTGGTCGAACGTCTTCCGCTTCTCCATGAGATTAAGCGGACGGACGCCGGGAACGACGGTGAATTCGATCGAGTTGGCGTGCATTTGGGTCACCTTCGATCCGACAGCGGTCGCATCGTTGCCCTGCAGCGCCCACCTGAGCGTCAGCGGGGTAGAGCCCAGGATCGCGTCAATGACGTTCATCTGCCAGCATTGACGGGTACACCCGTGTAATAGAGGACGATGGGAACGCCAACCTCTTGCTGCTATTCAAAGAGAATGAGGCTTGCCGGAGTTGGCGGCAACGGTTTGACGATGACGCCGGCAAGACCGGCCAGTCCTGCCATCTCAGTCAGCTCACTTTGCGTATAAGCCTGGCCCGCCGGCGTGCTGGCGAGCATCTCCCAAGAGAACGCCGCAGGAAAAGGCGGCGACACGCCATCTTCGTTCGGTACGAAATCCACCGCGACGATCCGACCATCCTCTGCAAGGCTCGCGACGATCTTACGTAACAGTTGGGCACACGTCGGTAGATCGAAATGGTGCAGAAAATTCGGAAGCAGGACAAGATCATAACCCGTGCCCCATTCCACATCGAAGGCACTGCCGGCAATTGTCTGGTACCGGTCAGACACGCCGGCATTTTCCGCATTCTGCCTCGACAGCTCCAACACGGCGGCCCAGTCGACGGCGACGATCTCCGCAGATAGAAGGGCCTTCGCAATTTCGATCCCGAAAAAGCCTGGACCTGCAGCAATGTCCAAAACTTTCCTGGGGTGCCTAGTCCAGCCGGAGATTTCGTCAGCCAGTATTTTGGCGCTGAGCCCCGTAAAAGAGCCCATGCCGCGCGCAAACTTCAGCCAGACGGGGTTGTCAGCCGAAATGTTTGCAAGCCCGGCCGAACCGCCGTTTCGCACGACGGCGGCCGGATCGCGCAGAAAATTATCGAGTATTTCGGGTGCAGCGACGAACTCGACGGCAGAGCCCATATAGGCTGGCGAATTGCGATCGAGGAACATTCTGGTCGAGGGCGTCATTCGGTACTGTCCGCTCTCCTTTCTCAGGAAACCGTGGACCACGAGGTAGTCGCACAGGATGCGCACCCCACGCTCCGAGGCGCCTGTTGCCGACGCCAGCAACGCTGCCGTTTTGCCCTCGCCGATATGAGTAAAGAGATCAAGCTCGATGGCCGCCCTGATCGCCGCCGTTTTCCGGCATGCAAACAGTGCATCGACCACGAGTTCGGGCGACACGACGCCAGAATGGGCGTCCTCGACGATTGTTTCCATGGGATCCCCCAGAGGCCCTCGACCGGTCTTGTCCGGCAGCGCCAGCCGGAGAATATGCGTATATTCGCATATTCCACAATACTTACCGCGCTAGCCCTATCGGGCTCTCCCGCCTCAATGGCGGAACTGTCCTGCCGACCGCCGCGACGTTATTCGAGTTGCTCTTCCTGGTCGGCAAACTGCAGATCGAAGCGCCCTCCCGGCTTTATCCTGACGGGTGGTGGAGCTTCAGGCTACAAGGCCGTTCCGGACCTGCTGGCCATTCCGGCGTGCAAGCCTAGATCGCTTCTGTTCAGCCGGCTCAAGCAGTTTCGGTGCATCGCCACCCGTTACGACAAAAAGGAAAGGTCATTCGCTGCATTCCTTGCTCCGGCTGCCGCGCGGGTCTGCTGCCATCATTCACGGGATAGCCTAGAACAGAGAATGCCGGTCATCACCGGCCTGGTATCAGACCGCTGGATCAGATCTGTTTTCGAACTCAAGAAACCAGGCGTAAGTAGCGCGGATACCATCCTCAAGCGAAATGCGCGGTTTCCAGCCCATGTCCTGCAGCTTCTGATTGCTCATCAACTTTCGCGGCGTGCCATCGGGCTTGGAAAGATCATGAATGATCTCACCTTCGTAACCGACAACGCGGCATACCAAACGCGTCAATTCGATAATTTCGAGATCTGTACCCGAGCCGACATTGACGTGCTGCGAGCCCGAATAGGTTTTGAGGAGAAACACCAACGCGTCGGCGCAATCGTCGACGTGAAGGAATTCTCGGCGCGGGGTTCCTGTGCCCCAGACCACCATATGCGGGTCATTGCGAAGTTTCGCGGCATGCGCCTTGCGGATGAGCGCAGGCAGCACATGACTGGAACTCAGGTCGAAATTATCGCCTGGGCCGTATAGATTGGTGGGCATGGCCGAAATGTAATCCCGACCATATTGCTTACGATATGCTTCTGCGAGTTTGATACCGGTGATCTTGGCAATCGCATACCATTCGTTGGTCGGCTCAAGCGGACCGGTCAACAGAGCCTCTTCGGGAATCGGCTGCGGAGCGAGCTTGGGATAAATGCAGCTTGAACCCAGGAACAGCAGCCGGTCCACTCCCGCCCGGTGGGCGGCTTCGAAGATGTTCGCTTCGATAATCAGATTGTCATAGATAAATTCTGCGGGATAGCTGTCATTCGCGAGGATACCGCCAACCTTGGCAGCGGCGAGAATGATCGCGTCAGGCCGGGTTGCTTCAGCAAATTTCTCGACCTCCTCCTGCCGCGTCAAATCGACCTCCCGGCGCGTGGCCGTGATGACGTTGCAATCGTCGGATTGAAGCCGGCGCACAAGAGCACTGCCGACCATACCGCGATGGCCGGCAACCCAGATTTTCTTGTTGGACAGGTCGTACACTCAGATCTCTTTCCGGCTGTTTTGAGCCTTCCAGTGCTTGACATCCTCCCGCACCATTTCAGCGGCGAGCTCGCGAACCGGCGTCTTGTGCTGCCAGCCGAGTTTCTGACGTGCCTTGGTCGGGTCGCCAAGCAGAAGATCGACTTCCGTCGGGCGGAAATACCGAGGATCGATTTCTACAAGGCACGCACCGGACGCGGCGTCATAGCCTTTTTCATCGACGCCGGACCCCTTCCATTCCAAAGCAATGCCCACGTCGGCAAAAGCCCACTCCACAAACTGGCGGACACTCGTCGTCTCACCGGTCGCCAAGACGTAGTCATCCGGCTTGTCCTGCTGCAGCATGCGCCACATGCCCTCGACATATTCACGCGCGTGGCCCCAGTCACGCTTGGCGTCGAGATTGCCGAGGAAAAGCTTATCCTGCCGCCCCAGATGGATGGCAGCAACCGCCATCGTGATCTTGCGCGTCACGAAGGTTTCGCCGCGAAGCGGGCTTTCGTGATTGAAAAGAATGCCGTTCGACGCATGCATGCCGTAGGCCTCGCGATAATTCACGACGATCCAGTAGGCATAGAGCTTGGCTGCGGCGTAGGGAGAACGCGGGTAAAAGGGCGTCTTCTCGTTCTGCGGCACTTCCTGCACAAGACCGTAGAGTTCCGAGGTCGATGCCTGGTAGAACCGGGTCTTTGCCTCGAGCCCCAGGATACGGATCGCTTCGAGCAACCTGAGGGTGCCGATCCCATCTGCGTCGGCCGTATATTCCGGCGTCTCGAAACTCACGCCGACATGGCTTTGTGCGGCAAGATTGTAGATTTCATCGGGCTGCGTCTGCTGCACGATCCGCAGCAGGTTGGTCGAGTCGATCATATCGCCATAGTGGAGAATGAAGCGAGGATGTGCCTCATGCGGATCCTGATAGATATGTTCGATGCGGCCGGTATTAAAAGACGAGGACCGCCGCTTGATACCGTGCACCGTATAGCCCTTGCTCAGAAGCAATTCGGCCAAATAGGCACCATCCTGACCAGTCACCCCAGTAATAAGCGCGGTTTTTGTCATTTTTTCACATCGTCTTTCGATACAATCTTCGGGTCGTGTTTATGGAAACGGCCGAACGAGTGCAACCCCCATGTAACTGCGGCCAGGCCGGCGAAATGAGCATCGTCGATCTCTTCGGTTGACGTGAGACTGGCACACATCGGGCAAGGGGTCATTTTGCCCTTCAGTTTGCTTTCCCGCTCCAGGTTTTGATGGCCATTCAAGCACCATAGAAGAAATTGTCGATCACCGTCTCAAGATTGCAACGACACCCTCCACACAGGTCCAACTTTGCTTGTGACCGGGCCGTTGTGGGTGTTGTCGTGATCGCAGGATATGCTAAGGCAAATACTAGGAATTAATTAGGTGCAACTGAATGGATGACGCGGATGACCCTCGCGCCAATTGGTGAGAGCGCCCTTTTGCGGATCTCCCTGACGATCAATTCGTGACAGCATCCGCTGGCTGTGACCCTTGTTACAAAGGGGACGAGAAATTGAGGAGCGAGATCCGCTGTGTCAGATTATCCGTGAAAAACGACGCGGTTCTCCGGCCCGATCGAAATGTGAAGTAGCCGTCTGCTGGCGCGGAGGCTGAGGTTAGTCAAAGCATGAAAATTGGCATCTTGTTAGAAAACCCGATTCAGGTCGGTGGCGGATTCAATCAAGCAATCAATGCGATCGTACAACTCCAGCGTATCATCGGAAAACAGCATGAGGTCGTGGCTTTCACGACGATCAAAGCCAATCTGCAGCATCTCAAGCGGCTTGGAGTTCCCGCAGAATACCTGCCTGCCGCCGGAAGGCTATCTCGAATTGCACTCGCCGTGTTGCGCCGCTTAAGCCGCAAGGAAATTGGCAAAGCGTGGATGGCAAACAAAATCGAAAATGCGCTGCTGAAAGCAGGCATGGATCTGGCGTATTTCGTTACCCATTCCTCAACTCCGAACTATTTCCGCAAGCTCAACTACATCACGACCGTCCTTGATCTCTGTCATCGGGACGATCTTGAATTTCCCGAAGTGAGCTCCGATGGCAAATTCGAAGAACGAGAGCGGCACTTTTCCACATGCCTGCCACGTGCCGTCGCCGTCATGGTGGCATCACATCAGCTCCTGAAGAGCATTGTCGTTCGCTACGGAATTGACGAAGAGCGCATGATTGCGATGCCGTTCGAGCCCTCTCCGTTCTTAAGTGAAGCGCATTCGATCGATCGCACAGCCGTGCTCGGCAATTACGGGCTGAGGGATGGCTATTATTTCTATCCGGCGCAATTCTGGCCTCATAAGAACCATATACGCATTCTTGAAGCGGTCTCGTTGTTAAAGCAAAAGACGGCCGTTAATTCCGACATACACGTGGTCTTTTCCGGTGCGGACCGCGGTAATTTGGCCCGGATCAAGCAGCAAGCGCAGCGGTTAGGCGTCTCTGACAATGTGACGTTTCTCGGCTTTGTGCCGGTTGATCATATGCGCGCGCTTTACGAAGGCGCTCTGGCCGTCGTGATGTCGACTTATTTTGGCCCGACCAATCTACCGCCGTTGGAAGCCTGGGCAGTCGGCCGCCCGTTGGTCTATTCGGCGCACCTCAATGAACAGGTCGGCGATGCGGCGTTGTTTGCCGACGCGAATGACGCAGAGCAGTGGGCCGACGCAATGTTGCGCATTCGGGATCCTGCGGTGGCAGTTGATCTGATCGAAAAAGGGCGTAAGCAGCTAAAAGCGATCGACACGGAGCGGCTCGAAGCCGAGACACTATTCGTACATAGACTCGAGCAATTTGCGCAACGCAGGAAATGCTGGGAATAATCATGGAATGCGCACCCGTCATACTTTTTGTCTTCAATCGTCCCATGCATATGGCACGGACCGTCGCTGCATTGCAGGCAAACGAATGGGCGGAACAGACGCCGCTGTTCATTTTTTGCGACGGTCAGCGCAATGAAAAAGAAGCGGAGCGCGTGCGCCAGGTCCGTGAACAGGCAAAGACGGTAACGGGTTTCAAGTCAGTCACTATCGTCGAGCGTGAAAAAAACTATGGCCTTGCAGGTTCTATCATCGATGGCGTGGGCCGTCTGTGCGAACAATATGGCCGCGTCATCGTCGTCGAGGATGACCTGATAACCTCGCCTGACTTCTTGCGCTATATGAACCAGGGGTTGGATCTTTATGCAGATGAGGAGCGCGTCGCCAGCATTCACGGTTACGCCTATCCAGTTCCCAATGACGATGCTCCCGAGAGCTATTTCCTACGTGGGGCGGACTGTTGGGGATGGGCCACGTGGGCCCGGGCATGGAAACATTTCGAACCCAATGGGACCAAGCTTCTGATGGGCCTGAAAGAGAAAGGCCTTGCCAAAGCTTTCGACTACGGTGGGAACGCCTTTTTCCTGGCGATGCTGCGCAATCAAGTCAAAGGCAAGAATCAGTCTTGGGCGATCAGGTGGCATGCCAGCGCTTATCTGGACAATATGCTGACTCTCTACCCTCGCCAGAGCCTAGTGGAGAACTCAGGGTTTGACGACAGCGGAGTCCACTGCAGCGACGTCGATTATTACGCCGGCAGCCTTGGGCATGCGCCGGGGAAATTGCAAAAGATCGACGTTGAAGTTAACGAACAAATGCGACTGCGCGTGTTGGGCTTTTTCGCAAAGATGCGCCGCCAGCGGATGAATGATTTTTACAAGCTCGTATTCTCGGCCGGGGTCAAGCGCATACGCAAAGTAGTCGGTTTGGCGGCATCCTGACGCATCGATCGATTTGGGAAAGAGAAACATGATAGAAAAGATCACGAACGGTGGCGAGTTGCAGGCCATGATATTGCGGTCGAACTACACGTTCGATGGTATCCAATTCTTCACGCCGGACGAATTTTCGCAGCAACTCGCCTATATGAAGCGACCGACGGGCTATGTCATCCAACCCCACGTCCACAACGCCGTCGCGCGCGAGGTTCTCTATACGAAGGAAGTCCTGCTTATAAAGTCGGGCGTTGTCCGCGTGGACTTCTATTCCGACGCGCAGGAATACTACGAAAGCGCGATCCTGCGCGCAGGCGACGTCATACTGCTTGCCTTCGGCGGACATGGTTTCGAAATTATCGAAGAAGCTGAAATCATCGAAGTCAAGCAGGGGCCTTACGCCGGGGAATCCGACAAGACGCGATTTGTACCGTCGGTGCAGGAACTGAAGATAAAGGGTGCCGAATGATTCCGGTTAATGAACCGCTGCTGAATGGTAACGAGAGCAAGTATCTGCTGGAATGCATCGAGACCGGCTGGATTTCCTCCGAAGGCCCCTTCATCACACGTTTTGAGCGTGAGTTTGCCGCGACTGTCGGCCGCAAGCACGCAATCGCCGTTGCGAATGGTTCGATGGCTCTCGACGCTGGAATGATGGCGCTTGGCCTGGAGGAAGGCGCCGAGGTCATCATGCCGTCCTTCACGATCATTTCCTGCGCCGCAGCCATCGTGAGAGCGGGTTGTGTGCCGGTTGCGGTGGACTCGGATCCTCTCACCTGGAATATCGATCCGACGCAGATCGAAGCAGCTATCACGCCGAGGACCCGCGCCATCATGGTGGTACATATCTACGGCCTGCCCTGCGATATGACCGCGATCAACGAGATCGCCCGCCGCCACGACCTCAAGATCATCGAAGACGCTGCAGAAATGCATGGACAGACATATAACGGCCAGCCTTGCGGCAGTTTCGGCGATGTCAGCATTTTCAGCTTCTATCCCAATAAGCACATTACCACAGGCGAAGGTGGCATGATCGTCACCGATTCCGACGCCCTTGCCGACAGATCCCGGAGCCTGCGAAATCTCTGCTTCCTGCCCGGCCGCCGCTTCGTTCATGAGGAACTGGGCTGGAATATGCGGATGACGAATATGCAGGCGGCTCTGGGTTGCGCACAGCTTGAGCGCCTTCCGGAATTCGTCGAGCGCAAACGTGCGATGGGCAGACTGTATACCGAGCTGCTGCAGGATCTGCCCGGCATTCAACTGCCGTTGCCCGAGACAAGCTACGCCCGGAATATCTATTGGGTCTATGGCATCGTGCTGAAGGACGAGATCGATTTCGACGCAGCCGAAGCGATGAAACGATTGGCGGCAAAAGGCGTAGGCTGCCGTCCGTTTTTCTGGCCGATGCACGAGCAGCCCGTTCTGCAGAAGATGGGACTCTTCAAGGAGGCCGATCTTCCGATCGCCGCAAAGCTTGCGCGCCGCGGCTTCTATATTCCAAGCGGCATGGCGCTAAGGGAAGATCAAATTCGCGAAGTCGCGGGTATCGTAGCGGAGGTTATCCGTTGACGACCAGTTTCGGATTGTACTCCCAGTATTACGATCTTCTCTATAAGGACAAGGATTACGAGGGCGAAACAGCTTATGTGAAAGCTCTGCTGGAGCGTTATGCCACCGGCCCAATCGCGCAAATTCTGGAGTTAGGCTCCGGCACCGGCATTCACGCCGAGAAGATCGCAGAAGCCGGATTTGGGGTGCTGGGAGTAGAGCTGTCGGAAACCATGTTTGCGGCGGCCATGCCGAAGGCGGCACAGTCGGGCGGCAAACTTGATTTCACGCTGGGCGATGCACGCACATTCCGGACGGATCGGCGATTCCAAGCGGTCATCTCCCTTTTTCATGTCCTGAGCTATCAGACGTCCGATGCCGATCTCGAAGCGATGATGGAGACTGTCTCCCACCATCTCGAAGATGGCGGAATTTTCATATTCGACTTCTGGTACGGACCAGCAGTCCTTTGGCAGCGGCCGAGTACCCGCGTCAAACGCTTGGAAAACGATGAGATTTCCGTCGTTCGCGTTGCAGAATCGGTGGTTCATGACGCCGAGAACATCGTGGATGTCAATTACACAATCTTCGCGACGGAGAAGCTGAGCGCCAAGACCGAAATGGTTTGCGAAACCCACCGCATGCGCTACCTCTTCCTGAACGAGATTGACCGCCTCCTGACGAATGCGGGGATGAGCCGTGTGATTGCCGAAGAGTGGATGTCCAGTTCGACGCCGGGGACTGAAACCTGGGGCGTCTGTGTCGTAGCGCGCAAGAACGCGGGCTGACTGTTGGCGATACATTTGGACAGCCGAATTACCCTGCGTCGGAAGAGGATTGGTTTCTATCTCGGAGTAGGCCGCCATGCCGGTGGTATGTTCCAATACGCGCAAAGCCTGGTGCAGGCCCTGTCTTCAATCGACGGCACGGACGTGGAGGTCATCGTTGCCTATGGGGACGAAGCCTGGCGCTCTGAACTTGATGCCGGCCCGCTGAAGGCCGTCCCGCTGCAGCACTGGAAGCGGGGCGAGACACTTGCCAAGCTGTTCATGGTTCTGCCCGGCTCCGTAGCGCGTGTCGTCGCGAGATGGGTGAACCCACTCGTGCGGGAATTGGCATCTCTCCAATGTGATCTGTGGATTTTTCCGGCTCAAGACGCCCTGACCTGGCAGATCAAGGAGCCCTCGATCGCAACCGTTCACGATTTGATGCACAGATATGAACGCAGCTTTCCAGAAGCCGGAAGCTGGTTGCGCTTTCAACTGAGAGAAAGCCGGTTCCGTCACCTTGCGAACCAGAGTGCTGCCATGCTCGTCGATTCCGAAACCGGGCGGCGGCATGTCATGGAAAGCTACGGCACGCCAGAAGATCACATATATCCGCTGCCTTATATCGCTCCGAACTATCTGACAGATTCGGTTGAGACGTCCGCCTTCGCCGAACACTACCGACTTCCGGAAAAATTCTATTTTTATCCGGCGCAATTCTGGCCTCACAAGAACCATGTGCGGCTCATACAAGCGCTGGCAGCCGCGCGCAGGACTCATCCGGACATGGAACTGGTCTTGGCGGGCAACACAAAGCGCGAATATGCGGCCGTCAAAGCGATGGCAAGCGAGCTTGGGCTATCCCGAGCGGTTCACTTCGTCGGCTATGTGCCGGATTCGGATCTGGCTGGGTTTTATCATCGTGCACGAGGGTTGGTCATGCCAACTTTTTTCGGGCCGACAAACATTCCGCCGCTTGAAGCGATGGTGTGCGGTTGCCCCGTCTTGATATCGGACAAGTATGGCATGCGGGAACAGTGCGGCGACGCGGCTCTCTATTTCTCGCCGCAGTCCGTCGAGGAAATTCAAGGGGCAATGAGCCGCCTGTGGGAAGATGAAGACCTACGTTCCTCTTTGATCAAAAAGGGGCTTGAAAGAGCCTCCTTGTGGAAGCAAGAAGATTTCGACCACCGTCTGAGAGAAATTTTGGGGCGTGTCCTCGATCGAGTCGCATGATACATGGCGTTGGTCCATGCAGCCCCCTGAGGCCGTAGAAAATATGGCACGAGCAACGGCTAACGGAGAGTTTGAGCGCATTAATATGACAGGTCACGTGACAAAACAGGAAAGGGAAAGCGGCACCGAACCCTGGGATATAGTCATCAAGCCGTCCGGCACCATCAGCGTCGGGCTGACGACCGCGTGGAAATATCGTGAACTTATCTGGATGTTCTTCAAAAGGGATTTCACGACATTCTACAAGCAAACCGTGCTTGGGCCGGTTTGGTATCTTATACAACCGATACTGACGACAATCACCTATTACATCGTCTTCGGAAAGATTGCCAATCTCTCCACCGATGGAATTTCCCCGCTTGTCTTTTATATGTCCGGCACCATTATCTGGAATTATTTCTCAGCTTGCCTCACCAATAACTCAGAAACATTTTCGAAAAACTCGAACTTGTTTGGAAAAGTGTATTTCCCCCGGCTAGTCGTACCACTCGCAGTTGCGATGAGCGGCCTGGTCGCATTTGCTATCCAATTCACGCTTCTACTTACGATCTCTTTTGTTCTCTGGCTTAGCCAGGATGCTATAGTGATCAGCTTGCGTTTCGTTTTCGCGACACCATTGATTTTGCTATATGTTGCAACGCTTGGTGTGGGAATGGGACTCTTGGTTTCCGCGCTGACAGTTAGATATCGTGATCTGGTTTATGCCGTCGGTTTCGTTACGCAGCTTTGGATGTATGCGACACCCGTCGTCTACGCTTTCAGCCAGGTTCCCGAACGATATCAATGGTTTTACTACCTCAATCCGATGACGACTCCGGTTCAGCTATTCCGTTGGGCACTTTTCGAC